>NZ_DAMBWA010000008.1:0-51406 GCF_032052675.1 Pseudescherichia sp. | reverse complement strand
GGATGGCGACGCTAACGCGTCTTATCCGGCCTACGGGGTCGGGCAGGCTATTTAATCCCGGCGGGCGATATCGGCGAATTTTGCGTCCAGCATCTTCGCCAGGTCGCCTGCTGCCAGTTCAATATCCAGCCCGCGTCTGCCGCCGGAGATGTAGATCGTCGCGAATGCCTGAGCGGGAGCGTCGATCAGCGTTGGCAGGCGCTTTTTTTGCCCCAGCGGGCTGATACCGCCCACCAGATAGCCAGTGGTGCGCTGGGCAACAGCCGGGTCGGCCATATCAACCTTCTTCGCCCCCAGCGCCTTCGCCACCTTTTTCAGATCCAGCTGGCCCGCCACCGGCGTCACCGCAACCGCCAGCTGCTTCATATCACCGTTTACCGCCACCAGCAGCGTTTTATAAACCTGGTCGGCGTTCAGGCCAAGCTTACGAACCACCTCGTCACCAAAGTTCGTTTCATTGGGATCGTGATCGTAGCTGTGCAGCTGAAAAGGGATCTTATTCTTTTCGAGTAACTTTACGGCGGGGGTCATAAAAATCCTTCTTACCACGGATGATCGAGCTATCAGCATACGCCTGACGACGTTCGCAAAAATAGTACCATCTTGCCGTTTAGGCGTTAATTTTCTGCCGCAGCAGCGTCGGTAAATTTCCTTCGCCGTAGAGATGCAGCGCCCCGGCTGCGACGACATAGTGGCCCGGCGGCAGCGCCATCAGTCGCTTGCACCAGGCCTGGTTGCGCTGATGCATTAGCACATCGTAGAGCGGCTGGCTAAAGGTAGAGGGGAGGGACTGTGACGCCTCGGCAGGCGGGCTATTAAGCCACCAGCTCAGCATCACCTGCAGCAGGCGGGCGTTGGTGTGCCAGTGGGTGAGGGTATCCAGCAGCAGCGCTTTCCCATCCTCCGGCAGCTGACAGAGCAGGTTAACCTGATCCGCCGTGCCCTCCAGCTCAATCACCCGCATCTGCCTGTCGTGAGCGGCCTGGAGCATCTGGTAGTCAATACCGTAGTCGGGGCGCAGGCCCAGTCGCTGGGCCTGCGTTGCCTGCAATACCAGGGCGATTTTCCACGCCGGCTGCGGGTCAAAGGTCTCCAGCGGCAGAGAGAGCTCGTTTAGCACCCGGGATAACTCGGCAAGCTGGGCAGGATCCAGCCGCTCGGCCAGCGGCGGGCGGGGAGGAAGTTCAGAGAAGGGTGAACCACTCACGGAGACGTCGGCCTCAACAATCAGGGCATCGGCCTGCTTGAGCTTGCGCAGCAGCCCCTCCGGCAGGGGAGACATGTCGCGAGTCCCCATATGAATACTGCCGACCAGGTGCAGATAGCGCCCGCCTGGCAAGGTGACGTCCAGCGCGGGCCACGAATAGGTGCGGCTGTACAGCGCGCCCAACAGCATTTTTAAACGGCTAAACAGACCCATAGGCCCTCCCGGCTGAAAGGCCCATGCTAGCGCGAGCCGGGAGAAGGTGTAAATAGCTACTCTTTAGGCGTAAAACGCAGCAGACGGTTGGCGTTGCTCACCACCGTAATGGACGAGAGCGCCATCGCCGCACCCGCTACCACCGGGTTTAGCAGCGTTCCGGTCAGCGGCCAGAGGATCCCGGCGGCAATCGGAATGCCCAGCGAGTTATAGATAAACGCCCCCACCAGGTTCTGCTTCATGTTGCGCAGCGTGGCGCGGGAGAGGGCCAGCGCATCGGCGACGCCCATCAGGCTGTGGCGCATCAGGGTGATGGCCGCGGTCTCAATCGCCACGTCACTGCCGCCGCCCATGGCGATACCCACTTCGGCCTGGGCCAGCGCCGGGGCGTCGTTGATACCATCGCCCACCATCGCCACCTGGCGGCCCTGGCGCTGCAGATCCTGAATCGCAGCGGCTTTGCCATCGGGCAGCACCCCGGCAATCACCTCGTCGATTCCTGCCTCTTTGGCGATGGCGTTGGCGGTCACGGCGTTATCGCCGGTGAGCATCACCAGCCGGTAGCCAGCCTGATGCAGGCGTTGCAGCGCCGCCACGCTATCCTCACGCAGCGGATCGCGAATGGCAAACAGCGCGGCCGCCTTGCCATCTACCGCCAGCAGCACCGGCGTCGCGCCCGTTGCCGCCTGAGCGACGATGTCGCTCTCCAGCGCGGCGGTATCAATACCCTGTTCATTCAGCAGGGCCTGGTTGCCCAGCAGCAGGCGTCGGCCTTCGCTTTCACCGCTCAGGCCTAGCCCGCGCAGGGTGCGAAAGTTAATCACCTCTGCCAGCGTTTCCGCTCCAGCCTTGTCGATAATCGCCCGGGCCAGCGGATGGCTCGAACCCTGCTCCAGCGCAGCGGCCAGGCGCAGCGCCTGCTCGCTAGTGAGATCGCTGTAGGTCGTGACTAAGGTTACCTGGGGACGCCCCTCGGTGAGGGTGCCGGTCTTATCAAATACCAGCGTATCGAGCTGGCTGGCCCGCTGCAGCGCATCGGCATCACGCACCAGCACGCCGAACTCGGCGGCACGGCCTACGCCGGAGATGATCGACATCGGCGTCGCCAGGCCCAGTGCGCAGGGACAAGCGATAATCAGCACCGTGGTGGCGATCACCAGGGTATAAACAATCTGCGGCGCAGGACCGAAAACGTACCAGATCGCGCCGCTAATCAGTGCGATGGCGACCACAACCGGCACGAAGACCGCGGAGATCCTGTCCGCCAGCTGGCCGATCTCCGGCTTGCTGCTCTGGGCCTGGCGTACCAGGCGAACGATCCGCGAGAGGGTGGTGTGGCTGCCGGTGCGGCTGGCACGAAACAGCACGCTGCCGTCAGAGACCACCGTTCCCGCATGGATCGTATCGTCACGCTGTTTCTGTTGCGGGACGGGTTCACCGGTCAGCATCGCCTCATCAAGCCAGGCTTCGCCCTGGATAATCTCTCCGTCCACCGGAACGCGATCGCCAGTCGTCAGGCGCAGCGTCATGCCCGGATGAACATCGGCAAGGGGCACGGTCTCCTCCCCGGCATCGGTCACCACCCTGGCGGTGGGCGGGGTGAGATCGAGCAGGCGCTCCAGCGCTTTCGAAGAGCGCTGGCGAGCGCGGGCTTCCAGCATATGGCCGAGGTTGATCAGGCCAATAATCATCGCGCTGGCCTCATAGTAGAGATGGCGCGCTTCCATCGGGAACCACGCTGGCCAGAGGTTAACGCTCATTGAGTAGAGCCAGGCGGCCCCGGTCCCCAGCGCCACCAGGGTATCCATCGTCGCGGTACGGTTCAGCAAGCTCTTCCACGCGCTGCGGTAGAAGTGGCCCCCGGCAAAGATCATCACCCCAAGGGTGATCAGACCGATAACCAGCCAGAGGCTGCGGTTGGCGTCGGTGACCATCATATTGTCACCCGCCATACCCCAGACCATCACCGGAATGCCCACCAGCAGGGCGACAATCGCCTGCCAGCGGAAGCGTTTCATGGTAGCAACGGCGGTCTCCTGCTGGCGTTCGCGGCGAGCGGCGTCATCATCAATCGCCTCCGCACCGTAGCCCGCTTTCTCCACCGCGCTCACTAACTCAACGGCGGAGGCACTGCCCATTACCAGCGCAGAGCGCTCCGCCAGATTGACCCGTGCCTGGGTTACGCCGGGTACCGCCTGCAAGGCGTTCTGCACCCGGGTAACGCAGCTGGCGCAGCTCATGCCACTCAACAACAGCTGCTGGCTGTCGTCGGTGTCATCCGCTGTCGGAAGCTCAGTTTCGGCCGCTGTCAGTGCTTCCGACGGAGGTGATGACTCTGCCAGCGGATCAGCCTTTGGGTGGCTAAGCGTCGCCCCGTACCCGGCCTGTTTAACGGTATCGATTAACGCATTCGCATCGGCGCTGCCTGTGACTTCCGCCCGGTCGATAGTCACCTCGGCGCGCTCAACGTCGGGACGCTGCTCAAGGCTCTCTTTCACCCGTTTGACGCAGTGGCCGCAGGAGAGACCCTCCAGCGCCAGTTCAATTGTGTGGGACATCATCATACTCCTGTGATTTTAGGATTGACTGAGCCGGTGTTTTGGCTAACTGTACATAAGCTTAAACCTTCCATTAAGGGGAAGGTCAAGGGGGGACCATGAATATTAGCGACGTAGCAAAAAAGACAGGCTTAACCAGCAAGGCGATCCGCTTCTATGAGGAGAAGGGGCTGGTGACGCCGCCGCTTCGCAGCGAGAACGGCTATCGCAGCTACACGCAGCAGCATCTTGATGAGTTGACCCTGCTGCGCCAGGCGCGACAGGTGGGATTTAATCTGGAGGAGTGCGGCGAGCTGGTCACCCTGTTTAACGATCCGGCCCGGCACAGCGCCGACGTAAAGGCCTATACCCTACAAAAGGTAGCGGAGATCGAGCGCCATATCGTTGAGCTACAGGCGATGCGCGATCAGCTGCTGAATCTGGCGAACGCCTGTCCAGGCGATGACGGTGCCGACTGCCCGATTATCGATAATCTCTCTGGCTGCTGCCATCGCCATTCGGCAAAAGAGAGCTAGCGCGCTTTAATGCGCAGGGTGATCCCCTCAACCGCCACCACTTCCACTGGCGTCCCTGCGGGGAGATCGTCATCGGCGCTCACCGGCCAGGTGCTGTCGCCGACGCGCATATGGCCGCGGCCGTTGACCAGAGGGGTGTCGAGGGTAAAGTGTTTGCCCACCAGCTGCATGCCACGCTGGTTAAGCGCGGCGTCGGCAGGCTTCTGCTCGCGCACGCGACGGGCCAGCCAGCGCCACCATAGCCACGCCGCCAGCAGGGTGAGCAGGGCAAACAGCGCGCCCTGCCACTCCCAGCCGAACGGCAGTAGCCACACCAGCAGACCGGTCACCACTGCTGCCACGCCGCTCCACAGCAGATAGCCGTTACCGCCGAGCATCTCGGCTGCCAGCAGCAGGCCGCCGAGGCTAATCCAGAAGAGGTGCGGGTGCTGAAGCAGGCTGTCGATCATAGGCCTTTCCGTTCGCTGGCGCTCTCTTTCACCAGCTCGGCGATCCCGGCGATAGAGCCCATCAGGCTGCTGGCCTCCAGCGGCATCAGCACCACCTTACTGTTCGTTGATGAGCCGATATGCTGCAGCGCCTCGGTGTATTTTTGCGCGACGAAGTAGTTCACGGCCTGAATATCCCCGGCGGCAATCGCCTCGGAGACCATCTGGGTGGCGCGGGCCTCCGCCTCGGCTGAACGTTCACGGGCTTCGGCCTGTAAAAACGCCGACTGCCGCTCGCCCTCGGCCTTGAGGATCTTCGACTGCTTCTCCCCTTCGGCTTTGACGATCTGCGCCTGGCGGATCCCTTCCGCTTCCAGAATGTAGGCGCGTTTGGTTCGTTCGGCCTTCATCTGGGCGTTCATGGAGGCGATAAGTTCGGCAGGCGGCCGCACGTCGCGGATCTCAATGCGCGTCACCTTGATGCCCCAGGGATTGGTGGCTTCATCTACGATATGCAGCAGGCGCGTATTGATGTTATCGCGCTGGGAGAGCATCTCGTCCAGCTCCATTGAGCCGAGCACGGTACGGATGTTGGTCATCGTCAGGTTGATGATAGCCAGCTCGAGGTTGCTCACCTCGTAGGCCGCCTTCGGGGCATCGATCACCTGAATAAAGCAGACGGCATCGATGGTAACGTTGGCGTTATCCTTGGAGATCACCTCCTGGGAGGGAATATCCAGAACCTGCTCCATCATGTTGATTTTGCGGCCAATCCTGTCCATAAACGGCACAACCAGGCTCAGGCCCGGCTGTAACGTTTTGGTGTAACGCCCGAAGCGCTCGACGGTCCACTGGTAGCCCTGCGGCACAATCTTCACGCCTGCGCCAACGATCACCAGCGCGACGAAGATAAGTACCGGGATGACGATAAGCATTACACACTCTCCCTGCCGCGATCGCGGTTAATCAATAAAGCAGTGAATAGAGCTTGCGGCGATAGGATGAGGCCAGCGCGTCGCCGGTACCCAGCGCGGCGAGGATCTCCTGCAACATTTTACGCGCTTCGCCGTTAGCGGCGGAGAGATCCTTGCGTAGATGGCTAAACAGCAGCTCCAGCGCCTCTTCATTGCGCCCAACCTGATGCAGCTGCAGCGCCAGCTGCGTCGCCAGCTCGGCATTCTCCGGCGACTGCTCAACCTGCTGCTGCAGGAGCTGGATCTCCGGGGTGTCAGCGGCTTTTTTCAGCAGCTCGATCTGCGCCACCAGGCCCTGATAGCGGGTATCCTGATCCTGCAGCGGAATAGTTTTCAGCACTGCTTCGGCTTCGTCGGCGCGGTTAAGGACAATAAAGGTCTCCGCCAGCAGCAGACCAAACTCACCGTTCTGATTCGACAGCTGCCAGGCCTCTTTCGCCAGCGGCAGCGCCTCGGCATAGTTGCCCTCCTGAATCAGGGCCATCGCCTGCTGCGCTTTCAGCTCCTCGGGGCGGGGCAGCACTTTCTCCAGCAGAGCGCGGATCGCCTCTTCCGGCTGCGGCCCCTGGAAGCCGTCCACCGGCTGGCCGTTCTGGAACAGATAGACGGTAGGGATCGCCCGCAGGCCAAACTGCGAGGCCACCATCTGCTCGGCGTCGCAGTCCACCTTCGCCAGAATAAACTGCCCGCTATACTGGGCGGCCAGCGACTCCAGCACCGGGGTCAGCTGCTGACAGTGCTGGCTGCGTTCGGACCAGAAGTAGAAGAGCACCGGCAGGTTGACCGACTGCTCTAGCGTCTGTTGAAGGTTCGCTTCGGTAATGGTGACAATATTCTGTACGGACATGGCTAATTCTCTGTTTTCACGTTTATCTTTACATGGGGTTGAGCGGCGTGGCCTTCAACTCATCCGCGCAAAATTTTATCCATCGCACGCCCCGGCAGCAGGCGTTTTAACCAGCAGACGGCGTGGGTGACCAGCGTCACCGGATAGCGCAGTTTCGGGCGCTTGCTCTCAAAAGCATGGCGCACTTTTGCCACTACCGCCTCCGGGCCGAGGGTAAACCGTGCGGCAATGCCAGGATTTTCCACCGGGTTATCCTGCTGGGTCTGGTTGACGTTTTTAGTAAAGCGCGTGCGGATAGGGCCTGGCTCGATCAGGCTCACCTGAATGCCGCTGTGGCGCAGCTCCATGCGCAGGGCGTCCGACCACGCCTCAAGGGCATATTTACTCGCCGCGTAGGCTCCGCGCCCCGCCGTGGAGATCAGCCCCATCACCGAGGAGGTCATCACAATCCGCCCCTCGCCGTAAGGGATCATCGCGGGCAGCAGGCGTATGGTCAGCTGGTGCGCGCCAAAGAAGTTGGCGGAGAACTGCTGCTCCATCTGTTCGCGGCTGATGGTGGCCAGCGGGCCGTAGACCCCGTAGCCCGCGTTGTTAAAGATGCCGTACAGGCGATTGCCGGTCCGCGCGATAATCTCATCGGCGGCGCGATCGACGCTCTCCGGTGAGTCCAAATCCAGCAGGATGCCGGTAAAACCCATCCCGTTCATGCGTGAGACGTCATCGGGCTTGCGGCAGGCGGCGAGGATATGAAAACCCTGGCGCTTTAGCTCTACCGCTGCTTCCAGACCGATTCCGCTGGAACACCCTGTTATTAAGACCGATTTTTGCATAACTTTACCCGTAGGCGTCCCCGATTATTTATGAGTCGTGGTTAACTATCATGGTTAACTAAGGGTGCAAGGCGCGTGGCCATCCAGTCGGCGATAAACGGCTGTGCATCCAGATTGGGGTGAATGCCATCCTCCTGCATCCACTGCGGCTTGAGGTAGACCTCCTCCATAAAGAAGGGGAGCAGCGGCACATCAAACTCTTTGGCCAGCGCAGGATAGATGGCGCTGAAGGTCTCTGTATAGCGACGACCATAGTTGGCTGGTAGACGGATCTGCATCAGCAGCGGCTGCGCGTTAGCGTCCTTGATGGTCTGCAAAATTTTACGCAGGGTCTGCTCGGTCTGTTGTGGCGCAAAGCCCCGCAGGCCGTCGTTGCCCCCAAGCTCCACCAGCACCCAGCGCGGCTGGTGCTGCTTCAGCAGCGCCGGCAGACGAGAAAGCCCCTGCTGCGAGGTATCGCCGCTTATACTGGCATTAACCACCGACGGCGTCTGCTGCCACTTAGCGTTAAGTAGCGCAGGCCAGGCCGAGTTAGCTGCCATGCGGTACCCGGCGCTCAGGCTGTCTCCGAGAACCAACAGCGTGTCAGCGGCTGCGGCACGGAAGGTAAACAGAAGCATAAACAGGAAGGGCAAATGCCAGCGGAAAACATTGTTGAAGTTCATCATCTTAAGAAGTCCGTCGGTCAGGGGGAACATGAGCTTTCCATCCTTACCGGAGTTGAGCTGGTTGTCAAACCGGCGCAGACAATTGCCCTCATCGGTGAGTCGGGTTCCGGCAAGTCTACCCTGCTGGCGATCCTCGCCGGATTAGACGACGGCAGCAGCGGCGAGGTTAACCTGCTGGGCCAGCCTCTGCACAGTATGGATGAGGAGGCGCGGGCGGCGCTGCGGGCGAAAAACGTCGGCTTTGTCTTCCAGTCCTTTATGCTGATCCCCACCCTCAACGCGCTGGAGAACGTCGAGCTCCCGGCGCTGCTGCGCGGCGAGAACGGTCGCCAGAGCCGGGAGAATGCCAAAACGCTGCTGACCGATCTCGGCTTGGGCAAACGGCTGGATCATCTTCCTGCCCAGCTCTCCGGCGGCGAGCAGCAGCGGGTGGCGCTGGCCCGCGCCTTCAACGGGCGTCCCGGCGTGCTGTTTGCTGATGAGCCGACCGGCAACCTCGACCGGCAGACCGGGGATAAGATCGCCGATCTGCTCTTCTCCATGAACCAACAGTATGGCACCACGCTGATCCTGGTCACGCACGATCCGCAGCTGGCGGCCCGCTGCGACCGTCGCCTGCGTCTGGTCAACGGCGAACTGCGGGAGGAAGCATGATTGCCCGCTGGTTCTGGCGCGAATGGCGTTCGCCGTCGCTGCTGATTGTCTGGCTGGCCCTCAGCCTGGCCGTGGCCTGCGTGCTGGCGCTGGGCAACATCAGCGATCGCATGGAGAAGGGGCTGAGTCAGCAGAGCCGCGACTTTATGGCGGGGGATCGGGCGCTGCGCAGCTCTCGTGAGATCCCGCCGGCGTGGCTGGAGGAGGCGCGCAAAAGAGGCCTGAAGGTGGGCGAGCAGCTTACCTTCTCTACCATGACCTTTGCCGGTGATACGCCGCAGCTGGCTAACGTCAAGGCCGTGGACGCTATCTACCCTATGTATGGTGAGCTGCAAACCAATCCGCCGGGCCTCAAGCCGCAGGCAGGGACGGTGCTGCTCGCCCCGCGGCTGATGGCGCTGCTGGAGCTAAAAACCGGAGACTATATCGACGTCGGCGACGCCCGGCTGCGCATTGCTGGGGAGGTGGTGCAGGAGCCGGACGCCGGGTTTAACCCCTTCCAGATGGCCCCACGCCTGATGATGAACCTTGCCGACGTGGCGGCGACTGACGCGGTCCAGCCCGGCAGCCGCGTGATGTGGCGTATTAAGTTTGGCGGCACGCCGCAGCAGCTCGAAGCGTATGAAAAATGGCTTCTGCCGCAGCTTAAGCCGGAGCAGCGCTGGTATGGCCTGGAGCAGGACGAGGGGGCGCTGGGGAAATCCCTCGAGCGTTCGCAGCAGTTCTTGCTGCTGTCGGCTCTGCTGACCCTGCTGCTGGCGATCGCCGCCGTGGCGGTGGCAATGAACCACTACTGCCGTAGCCGCTACGATCTGGTGGCGATCCTGAAAACGCTGGGGGCAGGGCGCGCCCAGCTGCAAAGGCTGATCGTCGGCCAGTGGCTGCTGGTGCTGGCGCTGGCGACGGTGACCGGGGGCGCTATCGGCCTGCTGTTTGAGCAGGTGCTGATGATCCTCCTCAAGCCGGTGCTGCCCGCTGCGCTGCCGCCTGCCAGCCTCTGGCCGTGGCTGTGGGCGACGGGAGCGATGTTAGTGATCTCCCTGCTGGTGGGGCTGCGGCCCTATCGTCTGCTGCTGGCGACTGCGCCGATCCGCGTTCTGCGTCGTGATGCGGTAGCGAACGTCTGGCCGCTGAAGCTCTATCTGCCGATTGTTGCCGCCGTTGCCGTAGCGCTGCTGGCCTGGCTGATGGGCGGCAGCATGCTGCTGTGGGCGGTGTTGGCGGGGGCGGTAGTGCTGGCTCTGCTCTGCGGGCTGCTCGGCTGGATGCTGCTTAACGTCCTCAAGCGGTTGACCCTGACGTCGCTGGCGCTGCGGCTGGCGGTAAACCGGCTGCTGCGTCAGCCCTGGTCGACCCTGAGCCAGCTCTCGGCGTTCTCGCTTTCGTTCATGCTGCTGGCGATGCTGCTGGTGCTGCGTGGCGATCTGCTCGATCGCTGGCAGCAGCAGCTCCCGGCGGAGAGCCCCAACTATTTCCTGATCAACATCGCTCCCGAGCAGGTGACGCCCCTGAAGACGTTTCTTGCCGAGCACCAGATCGTTCCGGAGGCGTTCTATCCCATCGTGCGGGCGCGTCTGACCCAGATTAACGGCCAGACCACCGAGGGGAATACGGATGAGGCGCTAAATCGAGAGCTAAACCTCACCTGGCAGGCCAACCAGCCGGATCACAATCCGCTCACCGCGGGCAGCTGGCCGCCGAAAGCGGGGGAGGTGTCAATGGAGGAGGGGCTGGCGGAGCGGCTCAATATTCGTCTTGGCGATAGCGTCACCTTTATGGGCGATACCCAGGACTTCACTGCAAAAGTGACCAGCCTGCGTAAGGTGGACTGGGAGAGCCTGCGCCCGAACTTCTTCTTCATCTTCCCAACCGGTGCGCTGGATAACCAGCCCCAGAGCTGGCTGACCAGCTTCCGCTGGGAGAACGGCAACGGCATGCTGACCCAGCTTAACCGGGCGTTTCCTACCGTTAGCCTGCTGGATATCGGGGCGATCCTCAAGCAGGTCGGCCAGGTGCTGGGGCAGGTGAGCCGGGCGCTGGAGGTGATGGTGGTGCTGGTGACGCTCTGCGGCACTCTGCTGCTGCTGGCCCAGGTGCAGGTTGGCATGCGTCAGCGACATCAGGAGCTGGTGGTTTACCGCACGCTGGGAGCCGGCAAGCGCCTGCTGCGCACGACCCTGTGGTGCGAGTTCGCGCTGCTGGGCTTTGTCGCCGGGCTGGTGGCTGCCATCGGCGCGGAGACGGCGCTGGCGGTATTGCAGACGCGGGTGTTTGATTTCCCGTGGCAGCCCGACTGGCGGCTGTGGATCATACTACCGCTCTGCGGGGCGCTGCTGCTCTCGATCTGTGGCGGCTGGCTGGGTACCCGGTTACTGAAGGGCAAAGCGCTGTTCCGCCAGTTTGTTGGCTAGTTCTCTCCCCATTGTCCCCGGCGGCGCATGCGTTTGCCGGGGCATCACTATCTATATGAAATATTTTCAATTACCGCCGGGTCGGGTTTATGCCATCTTAACGCTCTGCGTTATGCATAAATTGTCAAAAAAGCGCGCTGCTTAGTCCGGCGCGTCATACAGCAAACACAATACACTTTGGGAGAATCTATGGGACGTCGTCTCAGCTTTCGTGCCAGCGTTGCTGCACTGCTTCTGGCCTGGGGCCTGCCGTTTGCCCACGCCAGCGATCCGCAAACCATCACCTTCGGCGTTGCGCCGGGCCCCTACGGCGATATGGTAAAACAGGCCATTGCCCCTTCGCTGAAAGAGAAGGGCTATAAGGTTGTAGTGCGCGAGTTTAGCGACTACGTGCAGCCGAATATGGCGCTCTCTAACGGCAGCATCGATGCTAACCTGTTCCAGCACTCGCTCTACCTGGAAAAGTTCGCCGCCGATAAGGGGCTGAAGCTGACTAAGCTTATTGTCGTCCCGACGGCGGGCATGGGTCTCTACTCCCATAAGGTCACCAGCGTCGATCAGCTGAAGAAGGGCGATATCGTTACCCTGTCCAACGATCCCACGAACCTGGCGCGCGGCCTGCGTTTTCTCCAGGCGATGCAGCTGATCACCATTAAAGAGAATATCGATCCGACTAAGGCCTCTGAGCGTGACATCGCCAGCAACCCGAAAGGTCTGGTGTTCAAACCCCTGGAAGCGGCGCAGCTGCCGCGTACGCTGGATAGCGCCAGCGCCGCGCTGGTGAACGGGAATTTTGCCATTGCCGCTGGCCTGAAGCTCTCCTCCGCGCTTAAGCAGGAGCAGCTGGACGAGAACCTGAAAAACGTCATCGCGGTACGTACCGAAGATGCTGACAAACCGTTCGCCAAAGATATCGTGGCCGCAGTACAGTCCCCGGCCTACCGGGCGGTGATTGACGATCCAAAGAACATCTTCAACGCGTTCCAGAAACCAGAGTGGATGCATGATTGAGCTAAATAACGTCTGCGTCGATTTTCCCGCAGGCAAGGGGCCTACGACCCGGGCGGTGGACGATGTCAGCCTGCACATTACGGCAGGCGAGATTTTTGGCATCGTCGGCACCAGCGGCGCGGGGAAAAGTACGCTACTGCGCACCCTCAACGCCCTCCAGCGTCCGAGCCAGGGTGAGGTTAAGATCAACGGCGTGGCGATCTCCACGCTGGAGGGCGTCACCCTACGCAAGGCACGCCAGCGCATCGGCATGATCTTCCAGCACTTTAACCTGATGCATACCCGCACCGTGGCGCAGAACGTCGCGTTCAGCCTGAAGGCAGCGGGCTGGGCCAGCGGTGAGATTGCCCCTCGGGTTAAAGAGATCCTGGATCTGGTGGGCCTCGCCGATAAAGCAGGCCGCTTTCCGGCGCAGCTGAGCGGCGGGCAGAAGCAGCGGGTGGGGATCGCGCGTGCGATTGCCAATCATCCTGACGTGCTGCTCTGCGACGAGCCAACCTCGGCGCTGGATCTGGAGACCTCCGCGACGATCCTCGCTCTGCTGAAAGAGATCAACGTCCGTCTGGGGATCACCATCGTGCTGATCACCCATGAGATGAACGTGATCAAATCGATCTGCGACCGGGTGGCGGTCATGTCCGCGGGTAAGGTGGTTGAGCTGGGCGAGGTGTTTGATATCTTCGCCCACCCGCAGCATCCGTTTACCCAGCAGCTGGTTTCGCACACCTTGAATCTCACTCTGCCAGAACGGCTGCAGCAGGATCTGCCGGGGCAGCTGGTGAAAATTCTGTTTATCGGTGATTCAGCCGAGCAGCCGGTGCTCTCTGAGGTGGCGGTGATGTTTGGCGTGGCGGTCAATATTCTGCACGGCAAAATTGAGTATCTCGGCGAGCGGGCGCTGGGGATCCTGGTGGTGCGCTTAACCGCCGCCGATAATCCGGCCGCGGTCGAGGCCGCCGTCGACCATATCCGTCAACGTACAGCCCAGGTGGAGGTGCTTCGTGGATGATTTACTGGCCGATCTGAGCCTGGCCTTTGGCGAAACCTTCCAGATGCTGAGCATCTCTACGGTGCTGGCTATCGTTGGCGGCCTGCCGCTCGGCTTTTTGATTTTTGTGACCGACCGGCATCTCTTCTGGCAGAACCGTGCGGTGTATCTCATCAGCTCCGTGCTGGTGAACATTATCCGCTCCGTACCTTTTGTGATCCTGCTGGTGCTGCTTCTGCCGCTCACCCAGTTCCTGCTCGGCAACACCATCGGGCCGATTGCGGCCTCGGTGCCGCTCTCGGTTGCCGCCATCGCCTTCTATGCCCGGCTGGTAGACAGCGCGTTGCGCGAGGTGGATAAGGGGATCATCGAGGCCGCTGAAGCTTTTGGTGCCAGTCCGCTGCGTATCATCTGCACCGTGCTGCTGCCGGAGGCCAGCGCGGGTCTGCTGCGCGGTCTGACTATCACCCTGGTCAGCCTGATCGGCTACTCGGCGATGGCAGGGATCGTCGGCGGCGGCGGGGTGGGGGATCTGGCGATCCGCTACGGCTACTACCGCTATGAGACGCAGGTCATGGTGGTCACCGTGGTGGCGCTGATTATTCTGGTACAGGTCGTGCAGATGCTGGGGGACTGGCTGGCCGCACGGGCCGACAAGCGAGGCCACCGCTGACTACCCGTTTTGCAGCCAGTCGTTGACCTCCTGCCACGAGCCGCGAAAGACAATCTTCGCGGCTTTCTTCTCTAACTGATAGCGGTACATCGGATCGTAATACTCCTTTAGCAACGGCACCAGCCAGCCATTGTGGCCGCGGGTGTCGCCGCGCTGCTGCTGGATCGCCAGAGCGGTATCAAGGTGCGCCCTGAGTTCGGCAAAGCGCTGCAATCCCAGACGACGGCGGATGGCGAACAGCCCGTGATGCAGATACTCCGCATAGGCCAGCCAGCCTGCCTCCTCGCCGTGTGCCGCAATAAACTCGCGCTGCATACGCACAAAATAGTCGTTATGCAGACGCGCCACGCGCAGGTCAAAAGGATCGTCCACCACCGCGATAGGCGACGCTACCATGCGATCGTACAGGCATCCCGGCAGATGGTTGCCGCCGATCGTCCGGCCTTCATCTTCCAGCACCAGGCGCGCCGCGTCGCGCTTAAGCAGTTCTACCGCCAGCGCATTTTCAAAGCTTGCCTGCGAACGCTGTGCCTGCAGCGTGCGGCCAAATGACGATCCACGGTGGCGAGCCAGATCTTCCAGATCGATGCCGTCAGGATGCTGGCGCACCAGATCGGTTTTACCGCTGCCGGTGCAGCCGCCGATCAGGATCAGCGGACGCTGGACGCGCTGCTCCGTCGCTATTATTGCCGCCTGACGCAGGGCCTTATAGCCGCCGTGAATTAACGGATAGTCAATGCCTGCCTCATGCAGCCACTGTTGTGTGATATGCGAGCGCTGGCCACCACGGGCGCAACACAGATAGCCGTCGGGATGGCGCAGGCAGGCATTACGCCATGATTGAATGCGTTGTTCGCGCGTGATGCCTGACACCAGCTGATGTCCAAGCGTTAACGCGGCCTCAGGGCCCTGGCGTTTATAACAGGTGCCGACCGCCGCACGCTCTTCGTCGTTCATCAACGGGAGATTGATTGCCGACGGCATTGCACCCTGGGCAAATTCAACCGGGGCGCGTACATCCAGCAGGGGGGTATCAGCGGTGAGGATCGCGTAATAATCCATGCCTTCGCTCATAGGACTTCCTTCTGCATATCAAAGGGCGACGTTGTACATTAGATCGCGCTATTTTACGCGTCCATTGGTGCGATGGGGCAAAAAAATGATAGGGGGAGAGGGACTACCGGGTTGCACTTGCGCATACCCGGTTTACATGACAAACAAGGCGGAAACGCTTAACCGAGCTTAGCGCACGCCCATGCGATACCGCTGGCATACTCAGGTGGTAATAGCGGCACGATCGCTTCCAGGGTTGCGCTCAGGCGGTCGGTATCGCTGTCGTTGAGGTTTAGATGTCCCACCTTGCGGCCGGCGCGCACCTCTTTATCGTACCAGTGCAGATGCACCAGCGGCAGCTTCAGCCAGTCGTAGTTCAGGTCGCTGCCGATCAGGTTGATCATCACCGACGGGGCGTTGACCACCGGATTCGGCAGTGGCAGGCCGGTGATGGCGCGCAGGTGCAGCTCAAACTGGCTGATCGACGCGCCGTTTTGCGTCCAGTGGCCGCTGTTGTGCACCCGTGGAGCCAGCTCGTTAATCAGCAGCCCGCCAGGGGTTACAAAACACTCCATCGCCATCACGCCGACGTAGCCCAGCTCGCTCATGATTGCCCCCAGCATCGCTTCGGCCTGCGCCTGCTGCTCAGCGTCAGCCAGCGGAAAAGCCACGCTGGTGCGCAGAATGCCGTCCTGATGCAGGTTATGGGTCAGGGGATAGAACACGGTGCTGCCGTCATGCCCGCGCGCGCCCACCAGCGACACTTCACCGGAGAAGTTAATGCCCTGCTCGACGATACACTCCCCGTAACACTCTTCAGGCAGCGTATCGATCTCACTGGCGCGCAGACGCCACTGGCCGCGGCCGTCGTAGCCACCCACCCGGCGCTTAACGATCGCCAGCTCGCCAAGGGCATTAAACACCTCGGGCCACTCTTCGGCGCTCGACAGCAGCTGCCACGGCGCAGTCGCCAGAGAGAGACGGTCAAAGAGCTGCTTCTGGGTCAGACGGTCGGCAATAATGGGAAAAACGTCGCGGTTAACAAACGCCGGATGGCGTGCCAGCTCGCGGGTCAACGCCGTTTCCGGCCAGCGCTCGATCTCGGCGGTGATCACGCTCTGCGCAAAAGGCACAGCTTCCGGCTCGGCATCCAGCCCCACCGGCCAGACGGCGATACCCAGCGGCTCACCGGCCTGGCGCAGCATCCGGCCCAGCTGGCCGTTGCCGAGGACGCATACCTGCTTCATGCCGCACCTCGCGGGTCCGGGTTATCCAGCACCTCGTCGGTCTGGGCATTGCGCCACTCCACCAGACGCTGATGCAGGTCACGGTCGTGGGTGGCAAGGATCTGCGCTGCCAGTAACGCCGCGTTGGCGGCGCCGGCTTTACCAATCGCCAGCGTGCCCACTGGAATACCGCGCGGCATCTGAACGATGGAGTAGAGGCTGTCAACGCCGCTCAGCGCTGCGCTCTGTACCGGCACGCCCAGCACCGGCACCAGCGTTTTGGCGGCGATCATGCCCGGCAGATGCGCCGCGCCGCCTGCACCCGCAATAATCACCTGATAGCCATTCTGCTCTGCGCCTTCGGCGAAGCTAAACAGTTTATCCGGCGTGCGGTGGGCAGAAACGACTTCAACATGGTGGGGAACGTTCAGGATATCGAGGACTTCAGCGGCGAACTGCATGGTTGCCCAGTCGCTTTTGGACCCCATCACGATGGCGATACGTACCGGATTATTGCTCGAAGACATGCGTCTAAAAACTCCTGTGGGTGTGCGGCATAACGCGTAACAGGGCACAGAGAATAGCATGGAAATCCCGCAAGGAAAACGGTTGCGCGGCTAACCTTGCGGGCAAATTGTTAAGTTATTAAAACGGAAAAGCGATAAGTTCGACCTGCTGTGAGGTGACTTTTACCATTGAACCTTCGCTATGCCAGGCGCCCAGCACGCAGCGAAACGCCGGTTCGCCGTTGGCGGTCATCTCGTGCACGGCCGGGCGGTGGGTATGGCCGTGGATAAGCCACTGTACCTTATGGCGTTCCAGCGCATGGCTTACAGCCTGCGGGTTCACATCCATAATGGTGAGAGACTTACTGCTGTTGGCCGCTTTGCTGTCGGCGCGCATCTTCGCCGCCACCCTATGACGAATAAACAGCGGTAGGGCAAGAAACAGTTTTTGCAGCCAGGGCTGGTGAACCTTAGCGCGAAATGCCTGATAGCCCGCGTCGTCGGTGCAGAGGGTATCGCCATGCATAATCAGCACCCGGCGACCGTAGAGGTCGAGCACTACCTCTTCCGGCAGCAGCGTCATGCCGCTCTCACGAGCGAAGCGCTGGCCCAGCAGGAAGTCACGATTGCCGTGGATAAAGTAGCAGGGCACGCCGCTGTCGCTCAGCGCCTTCAGGGCGGCCGCGATCTGCTGATGCAGGGGATTGGGATCGTCGTCGCCAATCCAGGCTTCAAAGAGATCGCCAAGAATATAGAGGGCGTCGGCGTCACGCGCCGTACCGGCCAGAAAACGCAGAAAACCGGCGGTGATCGCCGGTTCTTCTGTAGAGAGATGCAGATCTGCGATGAAAAGCGTCGCCACGATTACTCGCTGACGGTTACGTTTTCGATGATCACGTCTTCTTTAGGAACGTCCTGGTGCATGCCGCTGCGACCGGTAGAGACCGCTTTGATTTTGTCGACTACGTCCATGCCTTCAACCACTTCGGCGAATACGCAGTAGCCCCAGCCCTGCATGTTTTCACCGCTGAAGTTCAGGAAGTCGTTGTCTGCTACGTTAATAAAGAACTGGGCGGTTGCAGAGTGCGGGGCCTGAGTACGGGCCATCGCCAGCGTGCCACGGGTGTTTTTCAGGCCGTTGTTCGCTTCGTTTTTGATCGCGTCTTTGGTCGCTTTCTGATTCATGCCCGGCTCAAAACCGCCGCCCTGGATCATAAAGCCATTGATAACACGGTGGAAAATGGTGTTGTTGTAGAAACCTTCGCGGCAGTAGTCCAGGAAGTTCTTAACAGTTTCAGGCGCTTTGTCATCGAAAGTTTTGATTACGATATCGCCGTGATTAGTGTGGAAAGTAACCATTTTTGCATCCTGTTCCGGTAGTGTAGAGCATCGACCCAGCTGTGGGTCACGTATAGTCGCCTGTTATAGCATAACCGCAAGGTTCGATCACCTTGCAAAGGGTGCTGCTTCGGTTATCAATTATGGGTATCATACTGAGTTCATTCTCCACACACGTCTTAACGGAATCTTTGATGCTAAAAATTTTTAATACGCTGACGCGCCAAAAAGAGGAATTCAAACCTATTCATGCCGGGAAAGTGGGCATGTACGTGTGTGGTATCACCGTTTACGATCTCTGCCATATCGGCCACGGCCGCACCTTCGTCTCTTTTGACGTGGTGTCGCGCTACCTGCGTTTCCTCGGCTATGATCTGAAGTACGTGCGTAACATCACCGATATCGACGACAAGATCATCAAACGTGCTAATGAAAACGGCGAGAGTTTTGTCGCGCTGGTAGATCGCATGATTGGCGAGATGCACGCTGACTTTGACGCCCTGAACATCCTGCGTCCGGACAGCGAGCCGCGCGCCACCCACCATATTCACGAAATCATCGAGATCACCGAGCGCCTGATCGCGCGCGGTCATGCCTACGTAGCTGACAACGGTGACGTGATGTTCTCCGTGCCGACCGATCCCAACTACGGCAAGCTGTCGCGCCAGGATCTGGAGCAGCTGCAGGCCGGGGCGCGCGTCGAAGTCGCTGAGATCAAACGCAACCCGATGGATTTTGTGCTGTGGAAGATGTCCAAGCCGGGCGAGCCGAGCTGGCCGTCACCGTGGGGCGAAGGGCGTCCGGGCTGGCACATTGAGTGCTCGGCGATGAACTGCAAGCAGCTGGGCCACCATTTCGACATTCACGGCGGCGGATCGGACCTGATGTTCCCGCACCATGAAAACGAAATCGCCCAGTCTACCTGCGCCCATGACGGCGAGTACGTGAACTACTGGATGCACTCCGGCATGGTGATGGTTGACCGCGAGAAGATGTCGAAATCGCTGGGCAACTTCTTTACCGTGCGCGACGTGCTGAAGTATTACGATGCGGAGACCATCCGTTACTTCCTGATGTCCGGTCACTACCGCAGCCAGCTTAACTATAGCGAAGAGAACCTCAAGCAGGCGCGCTCGGCGCTGGAGCGTCTCTACACCGCATTACGCGGCACCGACACATCTGTTGCGGCAGCGGGCGGCGAGGCCTTCGAAACGCGCTTTATCGAGGCGATGGACGACGACTTCAACACCCCGGAAGCCTACTCGGTGCTGTTTGATATGGCCCGCGACGTTAACCGTCTGAAGAGCGAAGACATGCAGGCGGCGAACGCGCTGGCATCTCATCTGCGCAAGCTGGCTGCCGTGCTTGGTCTGCTGGAGCAGGATCCGGAAGCCTTCCTGCAGAGCGGAGCTCAGGCGGATGACGGTGAAGTAGCGGAGATTGAAGCCCTGATCCAGCAGCGTCTGGATGCGCGTAAAGCGAAAGATTGGGCTGCGGCGGATGCGGCGCGTGACCGTCTGAACGAGATGGGGATCGTGCTGGAAGATGGCCCGCAGGGGACCACCTGGCGTCGTAAGTAAGACGACGGGTTTTGTAGGCCGGGTAAGCGAAGCGCCACCCGGCATGACAGAGCCAACAGATCAATGCCCGGTGGCGCTGCGCTTACCGGGCCTACAGGGTCTGCAATCCCTCTATCTTAAGCTGACTCGCGCGTCACCAGCTGTCCGGAAAGGGTGATGCGCTGGGTCAGCAGATCCGGCTCTTTGATTTTGCGGATCATCAGCGACGCTGCCTGGCGTCCAGTCTCTTCGCTTGCCGACGATACGTAGGTAAACGAGGGCGACGTTAAGTTCACGTGCAGCATATCCTCGAAACCGACCAGCGCCACCTGCTGTGTCAGGAACACATCTTTTCCTACCGTACGACCTACCTGATGAATGCCGGAGAGCGAGCCGATCATTGCATCAGGCGAGTGGCAGAGCAGGGCGGTGATGGTGTTGTTCTTCTCCAGCAGCTGCCGGGTCGCGTGGCTCGCCGCGTGGGTCCCCTCCATGCAGGCCGGGGTAGACTCCTCCCGGGTCACCAGTCCGTACTGGGTCAGCGCGCTGCGAAACCCGGCCAGCCGCTGCTGGCGGATCAGGCTACTCTCCGTACCGCCGATGTAGGCGATGCTGCGGTGGCCGCGCTCGATCAGGTAGCGGGTGGCAAGGCTGGCGGCCTGGCGGTTATCGCGCATCACCAGGTTGCACTCCTCCTCCAGCAGCGATTGCGATACCACAACCAGCGGCAGGGGACAGGTGCGGATAAGCTTCGGCAGACGCGAGGTGGTGGCATCGGAGGCAAGATAGATCACGCCTGCTACGCCCTGCTGTTTAAACGAGAGCAGGCAGCGCTCAAGGCTGTCGCTATCGTTCAGAGGCTGGCTGAGAAAAACCATGTAGCCCTGCTTCTCCAGCTCCAGCACGGTGCTGGCCATCACCTTCACAGAAAAACTGTCGCTAAAGTCGCGCAGGATCAGGCCAATCAGGTTAGAAGTGTTGGCGCGGAGGTTCGCTGCCGCCACGTTGTGAACGTAGCCGAGCGTGTCGATCGCCTGCTGCACCTTTTCAATCGTGGCGGTTGATATTTTCCCTTTCTGGCGAAGCACCAGCGAAACGGTCGAGACAGAGACCCCCGCCAGCTTCGCGACATCAATAATGCTGACCTTCTTCAAATCCACTCCCTGAACTTAACGGCTATGCAGTCAACGATGAAAAGTCTCCTGTACGATACAGGAGACCTAATCACCTTAACAGCCTCAGGTTACTTGCCGATCATGCCCGACATGGTCTGGGCAATAAACTGCGCGCGTGCGCCGAAAATCACCTGGATGCCGTTATCGCCAACGAACACCACGCCACGCGCGCCGACACCGTTCAGGCCGTCTTTGTCCACCAGCTCGCTCTTCGCCACCTCAAGACGCAGGCGGGTGATGCATGAGCCTACCGAGCTGATATTGTTTGCACCGCCCAGCAGGGCAACGATTTCGGTCGCCAGCTCGTCATCGGTTTTATCGTTAACGTTAGCGGTCACTTCGGTGCGGCCCGGCGTCTTAACGTCGAAGCGGCGGATCACAAAGCGGAAGGTGAAGTAGTAGATCAGACCCATCGGGATGCCGACGATAATCGCGTTCAGGAAGTTGGTCTGGTAGCCGTTAAACGACGGCAGAATACCGAACGAGATGTAGTCGATCAGGCCCGCTGAGAAGGATTTCGCGATGTGCGCATGGAGCAGGTACATGCACATATACGACAGCCCGGCCATGATGGCGTTGAAGACGTAGAGCACCGGCGCAACGAAGATAAAGGTAAACTCAACCGGCTCGGTGATCCCGGTCAGGAAGCAGGTCAGCGCGGCGGAGAAGAGAATACCGGAGGCGATCTTTTTATTACGGGTATGCGCTTCATGATACATCGCCAGACAGGCGGCAGGCAGCGCAAACAGCATCAGTGGGAACTCGCCCTGCATGAACTTACCGGCATTCTGGTAGGTGTCGCTGCTGAACGACTTGACGCCATCTTCCAGCATTTTGAACCAGATAGTCTGGTCGCCGTGAATAACCTGGCCCGCCTGAGTGGTGTAGTCGCCAAACGAGTACCAGAACGACGGATACCAGATATGGTGCAGGCCGAGCGGGATCAGCGCACGTTCTACCAGCCCAAAGATAAAGGTCGACGCGGCCTGGTTATCACCGTTCACCACCACCGAGAGCGCATCGATACCCGCCTGGATATGCTGCCAGACGTAGGGCAGCAGCAGGCCGAGCAGGAACGACAGAAATGCGGTAGCGATGGCGACAAAGCGTTTGCCGGAGAAGAAGCCGAGGAACTCCGGCAGCTGCATGGTATGGAAGCGGTTATAGCACCACGCGGCCAGGATGCCACAGATTAGGCCGCCAAAGACGCCCATCTGCAGCGTCGGGATGCCGACCACCATAGCGTATTTACCGCCCTGGGAGGCCATCTCTGGGGTAATCGACAGCACCGTGCCGATGGTCATATTGGTAATAAATACCGAGACCGCCGCCGAGAGCGCGGCGATGCCGGATTCCGAGGCCAGCCCCACCGCAGAGCCGATGGCAAACAGCAGCGGCAGGTTATCAAAGATAACCCCACCGGCGTTCATCATCAGCGGCAGGTGAAACTTATCACCAAACGCCAGCAGCAGGCCGGCGGCAGGCAACAGTGAGATTGGCAGCATCAACGCACGGCCAATCATAGATAACTTCGATAGCGATTTTACGAACCCCGACAGCAGACTCATGCGGTTTTCCCCCGATTATAGAAACCCTGGTGATGGCGTTATTATTGTAATGACTTCGTTAAGTAGAACGTTTTAGTAGAACGTTTTACTTATCGTGATTTAAGCCATTGCGGGCCGCAACAGAAATCTGCTGGGAAGCCAGACGAATTTGTTATTCTTTGACGTGGATCGAGCAATGGCCCTTATGAATTAAGGGCCATTTAGGCGGGATTAATCAGTTACAGTGATACTTTGACCATCAAAGGTGACCGTTTGTCCTGCCACGATTTTACAGCGTTTGCGGGTTTCCACTACGCCATCGACGCTGACCAGGCCATCGGCAATGAAATTTTTCGCCTGCGCGCCGCTTTCGCTCCAGCCTTCCAGCTTCAGCAGATCGCACAGCTCAACGTGCGGATGTTTACCTAATGAGAACGTTGCCATCTTATGCTTCCTCTACGTCGTGATACTCTTCGCACGCCTGCAACGTATTCTGAATCAGCGTTGCGACGGTCATCGGGCCTACGCCGCCCGGAACGGGGGTGATATAGGCGGCACGTGAGGCGGCGTCTTCGTACACCACGTCACCGACCACTTTGCCGCTTTCGAGGCGGTTGATGCCGACGTCAATAACGATCGCCCCCTCTTTGATCCACTCTCCAGGAATAAAGCCCGGCTTGCCCACGGCGACGATCAGCAGATCGGCGTTCTCTACGTGCTGGCGCAGGTTTTTGGTAAAGCGATGGGTGACGGTGGTGGTGCAGCCGGCCAGCAGCAGCTCCATGCTCATCGGGCGGCCCACGATGTTAGATGCGCCGATCACTACGGCATTCAGCCCGTAGGTGTCGATGTTGTAGCGATCCAGCAGGGTAACGATCCCGCGCGGGGTGCAGGGGCGCAGGCGCGGCGCGCGCTGGCACAGGCGGCCCACGTTGTAGGGGTGGAAGCCATCGACGTCTTTGTCCGGCGCGATACGTTCCAGCACCTTCACGTTATCGATACCTGCCGGCAGCGGCAGCTGTACCAGAATGCCGTCAATCTCACGGTCGGCGTTGAGTGTGTCGATCAGGGTCAGCAGTTCAGCTTCGCTGGTGGTTTCCGGCAGATCGTACGAGCGGGAGATAAAGCCCACCTCTTCACACGCTTTGCGTTTGCTGCCAACGTAAATCTGCGATGCAGGGTTGCTGCCGACCAGCACAACGGCCAGCCCGGGGGCGCGTAATCCTGCCGCAACGCGGGCTTTCACTTTTTCCGCAACCTCAGAGCGCACCTGCTGCGCAATCGTTTTACCATCAATAATCTTTGCTACCATCAGAGAGAAGATTCCATCTGTAAATTGAAGTAGAGGGGATGGTGTATAGTGTGTCAGAAGCGCGCCGTGCTGTCAGTTAACGTTTGCATTATTCATGCGTGAGAGGGGCCTAAAGTGCGGCTCGATGCTCATTTCAACAGCATCTGACCGCAAAGCCATTGACTCACCGGGCGTTGACCGTATAATCCCAGGCGTTTCCACCGTTTAGGTGGAGCATCTCGCGCAATGCGCCCTTAGCTCAGCTGGATAGAGCAACGGCCTTCTAAGCCGTAGGTCACAGGTTCGAATCCTGTAGGGCGTGCCATTAGTATTCAATGAGTTACTGAAGCTTCAAGCCTGCCTGATCTTCTCCCTGTGTCGTATTTGTGTCATTGTTACCAAAAATCACGTCAATTTTCCGGGCATGCTCGCTCAGATGATTGGACGCAAGATAGGCTTACTTGTTTTCCAGGGAGTGACAATGTCTGACCAAACCTACTGGAACCGCATGGTTCCCGAACTGACCGTAACGGATTTCCCCGCCTCGCTGCACTTTTACGTCGAGATCCTTGGATTTTCTGTCATGATCAGACGTCACGATCCGGAGTTTGCCTACGTTTGTATAGGCGAGGCGCAGCTGATGCTTGAGCAGTACCACGATAGCGGTTGGAATACGGCTAAACTTGTCCGGCCGCTGGGACGGGGCGTAAATTTTCAAATTGAAGTAGATGATGTCGCGCCGATTGTCGCCCGCCTGCAGGCCAATGGCATCGCGCTATATCGTACCCTTCGCGATAACGCTTACAGCACAGGCGACACAGAGGCGTGTCAGCGGGAGTTTCTGGTGCAGGATCCTGACGGCTATCTTCTCCGTTTCAGCCAGTACATCGACTAGTCACCCATCTTCGCCAGCAGCGGCCCGGCGCACCCTTTCGGCGTTTCCATCGCCTGCTGCTTCTCTGTATCGCTAAGCTGCTCCCAGGCGTGAAGCATCTTCTTGCCTAGCGACGGAGAGAAGTGTGTTTTCTTCAACGCATAATCCGAATTGCCGCCTTCGATCATCTGCTCCATTTCGGTCAGTCCAGCCGCAGGAGAGCTGCTTTTTACGGTGCACAGTACCGAGGCGTACCAGGCCTTATCCTCATCGCTATAGTGCGGAACCAGCCACCAGGCCAGCAGTGCAACAAGGGCAATAAGCAGAATAACAGTGCGGGGTTTAACTCTTTTCATATCAGTAACGACAGCCTTAAAAAATGTGCCGATAGTATAGCGCCTTTGCTTAAACAGAAGGACTACGGTAATGCCTGCTACACTCGCATAAGGTTATCTTGTGGAGGACACATGAAATTAGGCTTCGCTTGTAAGTTTCTGGACCCGGATTTAAAGCAGCGTTTCCCCTTTAAAGCCACTACCCGTACGCGATTTTTGAGTCTGGAGAGCGAAGAGCGATCAAAGCTGATCTACACGCTGTCAGCGACCAACCTGACCAACCTCTATCTGCTTTTTCAGGAGCTGGCCCAGTTGCCGCCCGCGCTGCGGATGATGCGCATCGGCAGCGATCTGCTGCCGCTCTATACCGTGCCCGAGGCCACGGCGCTGTATAAGGAGTTCTTGCCGGAGCTCTATCCGCTGTTCACCAAATGCGGTGATTTCGCCCGGGCCAACGATATCCGCCTCTCGTTTCACCCTGGGCAGTACTCGGTGCTCGCCTCAGACAATGTGCTGGTAGTGGAGCGCGCCCTGGAGGATGTGGAGTACCATGCTCTCTGCGCGACGCTGATGGGCTATGGCAAAACCTTCCAGGACTTCAAAATCAACATCCATATGAATGGCAAAGCCGGATTTGCCGGGTTTAAAAGCGCGTTTGGCAGGCTCAGCCCGGAGGCCAGGCGGATGCTAACCGTCGAGAACGACGAGATCTCCTGCTCGCTGGATGATGTCCTCCAGGCGCAAGCGCTCTGCCCAATCGTGGTGGATATTCACCATCACTGGGTGAAGGAGGGGGCGTTTATCCAGCCCAACGATCCGCGTATCGCGCAGGTTAAGGCCTCCTGGCGGGACGTCAGGCCAGTGATGCACTACTCCATTTCGCAGGAGGGGATTATCCCCGAGCAGGGCTTCCCGGATCAGAGCAGCCTTGGCGTGCCGAAAACCAAACTCAGGGCGCACTCGGACTTCTTCTTCAACCCGACGCTCAACGATTGGGCGCTCTCGTTTGCGGATTTTGACATCATGTGCGAGGTGAAGATGAAAAACCTCGCCCGCGACCGGCTCTATAAGTATGCGCAGTCCAGGGCGGAGTAGTGTTATGCGGGGCGATTACTCCCCCTCCATCCCTTCGCCGCTTTCGCCTTTCTCCCAGGCTACCCGACGATGGAACATTCTTTTCAGTGCACGGCCAACGGTGTTAAACCAGCCCGTCGGACGTGGGTCGGCGAGCATACTCAGGGCGCGGGCATAGTCGAGCACCAGTCCCGGCGTCCAGGCCATCGTCTCTGCGCGTTTGCGCAGCTGGAGGGCCACCCACAGCTCCGGCGTGGACATCAGCTTACCCATCGCCATCCAGAACCCGCGCGCCTGCCACAGCCGTCCGACCGATCCCTCCAGCGCGGCTTCTAGCGCCCGAGCCACGGTGCTGGAGCAGTTCCGATGCGTCAGATTGTACGACTCATCCTGACGATAGCGCTCCCAAAACGCTGCCAGCCGCGCCTCGCTGTAGTTACGGATGCGCACCTTGCGTGTCGATGGGCACCACTGTACCGACTCCGTGGCATAGTCCGGCTGAAACTCTCCCGGCACGTCGTTTTCCGGTGTAGCACGTAGCGTACGGGCAAACGCATCTGGTGAGCGGTCGATCTGTACGGCGGGGTAGAGGCTGATATAGATGCCGCCGGGGGACTCCAGCGCGGCATGGCCGGTGGAGATGACGCCGTTGCGATCGACGGCGGCGATATAGCGGCTGATAACCGGGCGCGGAACGGCCTCGCTTGCGGCGGAGCCCACCGGGGTCCAGACATGAACGGTCAGGGCTTTTTCATCGTCGTCCGGCGGCCCTTCCCACTCCACCACGGCGGGAGGAGGCGTATCCGTCTCCGCCATAAACTCTTCACCCTTCAGGCCAGGGTTAGCCGCGGCCCGTTTGACGCGATTCGCGAGGATAAACAGGTTCCAGCCGGCAAAGGCGAGCACCAGGCCCAGGCAGTAGGGAACGGTGCCGGCATAGTCAGAGGGCCAGGGCTGAAAGAAAAACAGGGCCAGCACGATCTCGACGATCCCGCCCCACAGCGCAGGCCGCCAGCGTTGATAGCGGACGACAACCGCAGAGGCGATCTGCAGCGCGCCATCAAACAGGAAGAGCAGGCCGAAGATGATCGACAGCAGAAAGTTACCATCGTGGTTCCCGGCGAGGATCAGTACCGCAGCAAGAGAGAAGGCTGCGCCCTTGACGTAGCGCAGAATACGCTGGCCGCCCATGCCGCTGTGGGCCACCATCAGCGTCGCGCCGCCTTCAAACAGCAGCAGCGAGGCAAAAAGCTCAATGGGGAAGAATAGCGCGCCGTCCAGCGCGTCGATAAACAGCACTACGCCTGCGGTAAGCGTTACCCAGCCGAAACGGCGCAGCCCGCGCCAGTGCGATCGCAGAAAATCAATGCCAAGCAGGATCAGGGTTAGCCGCATCATAGGCGCGTATCCGCAATAGACTCTCCCTATTTATAACCTGGCCGCTGGCAGCGTGCGCAATGAATCGTCTATTTTACAATCATCGCTGGAGGGTACATCACGCTCCCGCCACTCGCTGCGGAAAGCGCTCCAGCAGCCAGTCGATAAACACGCGTAGCCGGTGCGTGACGTGACGGCTCTGCGGATAGACTACATGAAAAGGATAGGGCGCAGGCCGCCACGCTTTGAGGATCTCCACCAGCGTGCCGTTGCGCAGCGCTTCAGCCGTCGAATAGCTAAAGGTCTGAATAACGCCCAGTCCCGCCAGGCCTGCCGCCAGATGGGCATTACTCTCATTAACGCCGATACGATGATCGACCTTAATGTCCGTTTTCTCGCCGTTATGCTCGAAGCGAAAAGGGAAGGCTCTGCCGTTTTGTGGGGAGAGATAGCTTACCAGCCGGTGGCCGTTTTTTAGCTCCTCCGGGTAGGCGGGCGTGCCGAAGGCTTTAAGGTACTCCGGCGTCGCACAGGTAATCAGCGTTGCCGAGCCAATATGGCGGGCAATAAGGGACGAGCTCTCCAGCGGGCCGCCGCGGATCACGCAGTCGACGTTATCGCTGATCAGATCGACGGCGCGGTCGGACACCCCCAGATCGATGCGGATATCCGGATAGCGCGTCATAAACTCGGGAAGGATAGGGATGAGCACGTCGCGGGCGGTAGATCCGCCGATATCGATGCGCAGCAGCCCGCGCGGCTTGCTGCGGGCTGCGCTAAAGGAGGTATCAATATCTTCCAGGTCGCGCAGGATGCGGGCGCTCTTTTCATAGTAGTCGCGCCCTTCGGGGGTGACCGTCACGCGCCGGGTAGTGCGCTGCAAAAGGCGCACGCCAAGGTGCGCCTCCAGCTCCTGAATCAGCTTGCTGACCGTAGCATTGGGCATCTCCAGCGAGTCTGCCGCCCGGGTGAAGTTACCTGCCTCTACTACCCGGGCAAAAGCCCGTATCGCTACCAGCTGATCCATTTATAATCCCCGTTTGTCATATTACGGCTGATTATATACGGTCCGTTGCTTCATCCTCATCCGCAATTAAGACAACCTTGCCGATATGCGTCCCCTCATCCAGTAACCGGTGAGCATCGGCCGCCTCCGCGAGCGGGAACGTTTTGTAGATTTGCGGTTTAAGCTTCCCGGCCTCAATCAGCGGCCAGACGTGGTCGTTAAGCTCTTCAATGATTTCAGCTTTAGCGGCGGGCGAGCGCGAGCGCAGGGTAGAGCCGATATGCATCAGCTGCTTGGTGAGCATCGGGAACAGGTTGAGCTCTTTAGCTGGGCCGGCGAGCACGCTAATCTGCACGATACGCCCGTGCATTGCCGCTGCCTCATAGTTTCGCGCAACATAATCACCCGCGATGATATCAAGGATAATGTCTGCCCCATGCCCGTCGGTCACCTTTTTGGTCACCTCGACAAAGTCCTCTTCTTTATAGAGCACGGCAACGTCCGCGCCGAGCTTCAGGCTGGCCTGACGGTGTTCATCGGAACCCACGGTAGTGATGACCTTCGCTGCGCCAAAGGCTTTCGCCAGCATGGTGGCCGTGGTACCAATGCCGGACGCGCCGCCGTGGATCAGGATAATATCACCGGCTTTAAACTGGCCGCGCTGGAACATGTTAAGCCAGACCGTCATAAAGGTTTCCGGCAGCGCCGCCGCTTCGACAAAGTTCAGTCCGGGCGGCAGGGGCAGGGTATTGCTCTCATGGGCAGTGCAGTACTCAGCGTAGCCGCCGCCGGTAATCAGGGCGGCAACCCGGTCTCCCGGCGCGAAACTTTGCACCTCAGCGCCAACGGCAACCACGACACCTGATACCTCCAGGCCTGGGATATCAGACGCCCCTGGCGGCGGCGCATACTGCCCCTTACGCTGCAACACGTCCGGACCGTTAACCCCTGCGGCAACGATGCGGATCAGCACTTCGTTCGCCTGCGGAGAAGGCACCGGGCGCGTTGTCGCCTGCAGAACCTCCGGCCCGCCGGGCTGGGTAATGTCAATCGCGGTCATGGTGTCGGGCGTAGTATGCGTTTGTTCAGACATCTCTTTCTCCTGTGGTCTTTTACCCTATTATGGTTCAGGAACCACAGGTGAGTTTGTTATCGCTTGCTCTTAATCATAATCCACAACGACTTTAACCTTGCTTTGGACCTTGCCAGTAAACACTTTATTACCATAGCGGGCATAGCGGAGCTGTAGATTAAGTGGATAAGTACGGCCATTCAACAGTTCACCGCCTCGACTGGCGAGCGTAAATTTTTGCGTAGGCTGAAAAGTGATATCCTGACCATTATTTTTTAACTCAAATCCAACTTCCCCAGCGCTTCCCGACTCTGTTCCCAGCTCATTCTGTAAAACGTTGCCGCTGAGCGTGCTGATGGGTTCAAAATGGTAATGAATATTACTGGTCGCAACGCCAGTAGTACTGCTGCATTGCAACTCCGGCTGTTTTGTTGTCGGTGCAGCGAAAGCATTATTGGCAATGTCCTGGTAGCTAATACTCGGCGCAGCGATCTCCTGGTTTTTAAAAGTACAGGTGGTGGGCGTGAATTTAGCGAGCACTTTAATTCGGTTGCGGTACTCATGTGTATTATTGTCATGCCCTGCAAGACAGGAGATTGTGTCACAGGATTGTGGCTTTATAATCATATAGTTTATTAAATCAAATGCTGTGTTAGTCTCGATTGTACCTGTAACATTTCCAGTATAGTTAGTTAGTACACTATACGTTAATACATATTTAAATGTGTTCAGCTCTATCGCTTTATGGGTAACGTGTGAAAACGTCGATCCATTAAATGCGCCCGACTTAGTGGTTGCCCCCGCTTTCAATGATATTTTAATTGCAATATTATGCGTTGAATTACCGATCTTATAGTAGTAATCTGTATTATGTGCCGTGGAGAGGTTGAATATATTAGGTGTCCAGCCGCCGCCTAAGCATTTAAAATCAGGACTGCTGCTAGACAGATTTATAATGTTTTCTTTTGTGGCTGAGCCTGCGTCCAGATCAAGAGTGATGGTTTCTGAAGTAACACTCGGCTGCTTCTCAGTTCCCTCTATATAGCAGTAAGCCTGAGCCTGAAAAACAGCAAACACCGTAATAAGTGCCAGTAAAATACGCATAGTCATTCCTTTTAGCGGCAAGTATAAACTTTGCTTTCGTCGATTGTTTTACCGAATGTGATGGTACAGAAGAGACTCTGCTGTTTATCCGTAGCGACATGCACAGACTGCGGCACGCTATCAGTACGAATAAATAGCTGGCTGCCCTGGGCGACTACGCCTACATTCTGGCCCGCATCGTCTTCTACTTCATAGCCAAAGGTCAGCGGAGAACCGTCCGGGCGTCTGGCTGTGAAAAGGTGCGGCTTACGACTGTCCGTATCAAACTTAGCCAGCACGACCGCGCCACGATAGGGCACAATACCTTTGCGATTGCCGTTTAACGCGACGTCACTTTCGGTATTGGAGGTATCCAGCAACAGGGTATTTTCACGGTAGGGGGTTAAGCTGCTATAGATCGCTTTACCTTGCTTACTGGTGGTATTGAATTTGTTGCCCTGTATTGCAGCGCCTTCCAGCCCCGGCGCATCAATAATGGCAAAGGTCTCGGTGAGGGAATGAGTTAAATTAACGCCACCGCTCCAGGCCACCACGCCGCCCTGAATGCTACCGCTGGCCTGGTTATAGTGATTAGACTGGCTATAGCTACCGTCAAGGGTAGCGAAGGGGGCGTGCCAGGCGAGGTTCGCACCTGCGGCGGTTTCGTGATCCTGCCGCTGGTGGCTCAGGTTCACGCCATAATTAAATTGATCCCTGTCGCCTGCAATACCGTTAATATTGGTGTTATTCGACTGGTAGCCGTCATCATCAAAGGTAGTGCTGTTAGAGACGTACAGGTCGCGCCGTGGCGTGGCGATATCATCACCCCACGAGAAAGGAATCGAGAAGTAGATATTAAACCGTTTATCTTCCCGGTCATCCTCATCGTAGGACTGGCTGACGGAGAGGGTATAAGTAACGCGTGACCAGCTGTTCGAATAGCTTAGCTGGACATCGTTGCGGGTTCCGCCCCGCTGCCAGTAGTCGCGCCATAGGGCGCTGCCGGAGAGCGAACCCCAGCCCGTGGGCAGCGCCTGGTTAACGGCCAGCGAGAAGCTGTTTTTACGGCCAAAGTCGTTTTGGTAGTAGTCGGCAATGTCATACACATCGTCATCGTCACGATGGTAGCTATTTTTATTGTTGGCCCAGACGTGATCATTAAAGGTGCGGTAATCTTTCGAAGAGTAGCGCCATGCGGCCATTGATAGCTGGGTGCCGGTAGGCGACAGATATTTACTCCATGCAACCTGATAACTCTGGCCATCATAGGTCTTGCCATCGTCCTGGCTGCTGTGGGAGCGAGTGACGTCCAGCGAGATAGCCCCTATGCGAGTATTCCAGCCGCTACCTACCAGGAAAGCATTATAGTCATCCGCCAGCATCGTACCGGTGTAGAGCGTTATCAGGTTATTGACGCCGTACTGCCAGCTTCCCTGCATAAAATCTGACTGGTTACTGGCTCCCTCAATATGGCTACGTCCAGCAGAAACGTCATATTTTACCACGCCTGGCTGCAGCATTTTCGGCACGCTGGAGAAGGGCACCAGGTAGTGCGTCGTCGTACCATCCGCCTCTTTCACCGTAACGTCCAGGTCGGCTCCGCCGCCCGCCAGCTGTAAGTCATCAATAGCAAACGGGCCGGGAGGAACTTCGCTCTGATAGACCACAAAGCCGTTCTGTTCCACGGTAACTAACGCATTGCTCTGGGCAATCCCGCGTACCACTGGCGTGAAGTTCTGCTTAGAATCAGGCAGCATCTGCATATCACGCCACAGCCGGACGCCGTTAAAGCGCACTGCGTCAAACAGTTCGCCGTCGGTATACATATCCCCGGCGCGGACGGTGCTCAGAATTTCAGGAATGCCACGCTCCAGATAGAGCGTATTGCTCTTCCACTTACCCTGGCTATCGTCGGTTTTGGTGTAGTTGGTGCTGGAGTGCAGCTGGAAACCCAATAAATTCAGGCCGCTGTTAAAATTGATATAGCTGCTCTTACTCGTGCCGTTCTGTTTGTAGTCGCTGTAGTACTGGCTGGCATAGTAGGATGTGTAGAAGGCATTAATCCCACGATCCCAGGTTTCCGGCGGCATGTAGCCACGCTCGTGGGCGTTAACCCAGGCCTGAGGAACGGTGAGTTTGAGCGCAAGCTGGCTGAGGTCATAATTAACGCTGCCACCCTGTACAGCGTCACTGAGTACAATGCACTCTTCCGGCTTCAGGTTTTTAAACGCCTCGGTTTTAATACCTATCTGCTGTAGCTGAGAGAGAGGTAAGCAGGTTTTATCAGGATCATCAGCCACAACCAGACTGTAACGCCCGCGCCATTCATCATTGAGATAGATATCCAGATCGTATGCCCCGGGAAGGGGTTTATCGCCTTCAAGCGCCAGATCGGATGTTTTTGATCCTTTTATTCCCCCATGCAAAAAATGGGTGTCGAATGTTTCAGCTCGGGCAGAAGCAATATGCAAAAGCAAAGAGGAGATAATCCCCATCGTAATGAGGTTAAATTTATACATGGCGGCTTCCCTGACTATTAATTGCTTTTAATATTTTCTCGCAAGTAATTTCCGTAATCATCAATAAGCGTGACGGTATACTGATTAGCAGCTGGTGCTCCAGGTAGATTTACCCTGGCATGCGGTGCCAGTAACAGCGTCACGTTATTAATTTTTACCGTGCTTTTAATTTCAGTAATAGTTAGCCAGTTTGCAGAGGTATTTTCAACGGCCAGGCCATTGTTAGAGCGTGTGATATGCAATTTAGAAAATGTCTCTTTATTCACGCCCGGTAGGCTGGTTGGGCGATAAATAAGCTTGATCCTGTTTTGCAGAGCAAATTTTAGCTTATTTTTTTCAGAGCCGCTGTCAGAGTTGGGAGGGATATCCAGTACGTTAAGATAGTAGAGTGATTCCCGATCCTGAGGTAAATTTGCTTTCAGAAATTTAATCTTTAGCTGTTGCCCGGCATTGCCGTTGACCTTAACGACGGGGGGCGTCAGGAGAAAGGGGACCTGCAGCTTCTCCGGTGGTGTCTGCGTATCGCCATCGTCAATCCATGCCTGCACCAGCGCGCTGCGATCGCCTTGATTCATGAGCTGAACGGTGACCTCTTTCTGTGCAGCCGGGTAGATAACCCGCGTTCCGTAGATATAAACGCCGCCCCATGCTGGCAATGCTGCTACGGCCAGCAGAGCGGCAAAAATCCTTTTCATAATCCTGTCTCCGCAAGAAAAACCCGGCAGAGGCTGCCGGGGATGGTAATCAGTCTGTTACAACGGTAAAGGTAACCGTTGAATCTACGGCACCTGCGGTTACATTATTGCCGGGCGCACGGGCGTATTGAGCGAAAATATCAAAAGTGTATTCGCCATTGTCATTTTTTACGGAGGAAATGGGAGTGGTTCCGTCGCTGTTAATACGTGTGCCGTTGATAAAGATGGCATAGCCAACGCCCGTAGCTTGACCGGTTCCTCCCACAGTTTTAGTCACGCTCTTATCACCGGTGACAGCAAACTGATCGGGAAGGAATTTAAGAGTAGGTACTTCAGTTCCGGCTGCGCATTTCACTTTAAAAGATGTGCTGGTTTTATTCTGATAGCCTACATAGGCATCCCCTGCATTAAGATTATCCATAGCATCGAGACCGATTTGATTCATAGGGATCTCTGCCGACTGGGCGCCATTTGCAAAATGGCAGGTTGTGCCTTTTATAAATCCATTAATAATCAATGTGCCCATGTCACTATCTGGTACAGTTTCAGCAAAAGCAGCAGGTGCAGCAAATGAGACAGCTAATACAGCGGCAGTAATAAGTGATTTTTTCATTTTATTTTCCTTAATGTATTGAGTCCTAAACCACGAGAGAGTTATTTCTGACAAGGAAACAATTGCACACAATATGAAATGCGGCAAATTAAAGGATACAATTTTTTGACATAAAGCAATTTATGTCACTTATTATATTTGGTGTGATTATATTATTGATGAGTTATTCATTCATATAATAAATAACTGTAATTAACCGAGAGTAAAAGAACGGGCTGTCCTGACACAACCCGTAGAGAATCTTTTTTTATACGTCAATAATCAATCCCAGGCGCTTACGATCACTTTTCGATTTTCATCACCCGGCAGGGAGACGACCTGAGTGGAGACGCCGCGCTGTACGCCTGGCTGACCGTCAGTTTTAAGCGTGTTAACGGTAAACGCAGGGGGAACAACCATACCCGAAATAGAGAGCGTAGCGGTATCTGAAGCCTGAGCATAAACCGCACTGCTCAGCATTGCCGAGGCGACCAAAGTAAGAGCTATTTTCATAAATGTGGAACCACATCAAAAGGCAGGGGATCCTAAGATAGGGCGTTTTTTATTCGGGGTCAATGTATGCTGAAAAGTGATCAGATTTGTCACGGCCAGGCACTGCCTGGCCGTAAGAGAGGATTAAGATTCAGGCGGTAACCGTCCCTCCTCGATAAACTCATCGTCTAGCTCGTCGGCGTTGCCCTGATGATCTTTCCCGGAGAGCAGGTTCCAGCAGGCCAGGAACAGCGCGGCGATCAGCGGCCCAATCACAAAGCCGTTAATGCCATAGATCTCCAGACCGCCCAGGGTAGAGATAAGCACCAGGTAATCGGGCATTTTGGTGTCCTTACCGACCAGTACCGGGCGCAGCAGGTTATCCACCAGCCCGACGATAATCACAAAGAAGCCGACAATAAAAAAGCCCTGCCAGATCTGACTGGTAGCAAAAAGGAAGATGGCCGCAGGCACCCAGATAATCGCTGAGCCCACCGCAGGCACCAGCGACAGGAAAGCCATCAATGCCCCCCACAGCACGCTACCATCGATACCAACAATCCAGAAGCCGATGCCGCCCAGTATGCCCTGCAGTACGCCAATGACGACGGTACCCTTAACGGTCGCACGGGAGACGGCGGCGAATTTCGCAAACAGGTGATGCTTTACATAGCGCGAGAGGGGCAATGACTCCAGTGCCTGGTTAACAATATAGGGCCCGTCCTTCAACAGGAAAAAGAGCAGGTAGAGCATAACGCCAAAGTTAATGGTAAAGCTGAAGGTGCTCTTGCTGATAAGGAACGCGCTGCCGGCAAGGTACTGCCCGCTCTTTAATGCCACCTGCGACAGCTGCTGCTGGATCTGCGTAGCGTTGTTCAGATCGTGATCGGCCAGAAACTGCTGTGCCCAGCTGGGCAGGTGAGCCACCAGATCGGCAACCACCACCGGGAACTGAGTATTGTTGTCCTGCAGCTTGGTGTAAACCGTATTGGCCTCAAACGCCAGCGACGAGAGAATGATCGCCAGAGGAGTAAAAACGATAAGACAGATAATCAACACCGTTAGCAGGGAAGCAATCCCGTTGCGCCCGGCGATCCTGTCCCGCAGTCGGTTTTTGAGCGGCTGGAATATCACCGCCAGAATCGCCGCCCATAAAATAGCCGAGTAGTAGGGCGTCATGATGTCGAAAAATGCCAGCGTGACGACCAGCAATATCAGGATGAAAAAGCCTTTTGTTAATCCCTTAAATCTCATATTTACTTCTCCGGTATGTGATGCACTTCTCGAAATATAGAAGGTACTGAGGAGATTACCATTTTCAGCTGCGGGAAAAAGAAACTTGCGTCTGGCACTGGCTGGCAAGGCTCATTTCTGGCGTCGGGTAACGGAAGTGGCTACGCTAAAATAACCCCCTTTATTTTGGAGGAGAGACCATGCCGGACGTAACCGACTCAACCTCTGTTCTGCTGCTAGCCGCTAATGACTGGGTGCCGAATAACCCGTATTTGCCTGTGCTTATTTATCGCCAGATATTTATCCCTGACGAGAGTGCTGTTCAAACGGCGCAGCAGCTGTTTGAAAAAAACGGCTGGCCTGCGCAGTGGGTTGATGGCATTTACCCTTACCATCATTACCACAGCAATGCTCATGAGGTGCTGGCCGTTGCTCGCGGTGACGCTCTGCTTATGCTGGGTGGCCCGGAGGGGCAGGAGGTGGCTGTACGCGGCGGCGATATTGTGCTGCTGCCTGCGGGAACGGGTCACTGCAATCTGCGCAGCAGTGACGATTTCACCGTGGTAGGAGCCTACCCGCCGGACCAGCAGTTTGATCTCTGTCGCGGGGCACCCACTCAGCAAATGCTGGACGCGATTGCCAAGGCGCCATTCCCACACCGTGACCCCGTTTATGGAAATGCAGGGCCGCTTATTGACTACTGGATAAAGATTTAAGCAGCGCTAACATATTAGTAATAGCATATTTTGCACTTTGAAAAATGTATTGCTATACCATCGCCAGTTTTTGCTAATAGACTCACAAAAATTATCTCTATAATTAATAAATAGCGCTTTACAAATGTAAATCTGTGTAATTATTACCCACTCAGACTCGATATATTCTGAAAATAATGTGGTTTACTGTTGGATACGCTATAAAAGGTAAGTGATATATAAGTTTTCATAACAAAGCATGATAGCCAGAGGCATGTATGCAGATAATCTATTTTAAAGTGGAATGCCTATTCCCGGAGCTTTTACCCTCTTCGACAGTTACTCTAAAATAGGTAGTGTTAACAAGAGAGAATGAAGTTATATCAACTTTTTCTAACTTAAAAATTAATAGCTTACCCTTTTATAGCTTCCATTTAGTCCCTGTTGGGTTCAGAAAAATTGAACATGCTATTAAAGGCGAGCCGGGTAAGCATTTACAGTTCTCCTCAGGTTATCTGCCCTCAGGTGAATACCGGGTTGAAACGCCTGCCGGTGAGAAAATGCTCGGTTATGATGCGCTTACGGGCCTCTGGCGGCTGGTTGACGAGAATGAGGAGGAGAGATACCTCACGACCAATGAGTTTATTTCACGAAGTTTTTCGATTATTCGGCCTGTGAAATTAGTTTATCGCAATCGTCGGGATATTATTTGCTGAGCAGAACTCTTACCTGTTTTAAAATATAATATATTTTGCCTGCGGGGTTATCCCGCGCGCAGGCTTTCATGTAATGACGAAATAGCGGCTGGTTTAATTGCTTGGTGAAATAGTGACTCATGTAAAGCAACCTGGTTACGGCCGCGTTTTTTTGCTGTATATAGCGCAACATCAGCTGCGCTATAGAGGGCTTCAAAATCGCTGTAGCGCGTACCAAGGCTAACCCCAAAGCTCGCCGTAACATATTGCTGGGCAAGGCAGTCCAGCGGGGAGGCATTAAGCGACGCGTGAAGATAGCGCGCAATAATTACCGCCTCTTCCAGCCGGGCATAGGGTAATAAAATCGTGAACTCTTCGCCACCTACCCGGCCAATAGATGCCTGCGAGGGGAGGGCATGGCGTATACGCGAGACCAGAGAGCAGATGACTTTATCGCCCATTGGATGGCCGTATTCATCGTTTATGCGTTTAAAGTGATCGATATCCAGCAGGATCAGCGCTACGTTGCCCTGCGTGAGCGCGCGGTTAATGTGGTTAATGATCGCGCTGCGGTTATAAACGGCCGTAAGCGGATCGTGTGTCGCTTCATACTCAAGGCGGGCTGCCAGCTTTTGCAGCTCCTCGTTCATGCGCGTTAATTCGCGCTCGGCCCGATCGCTACGGGAGATCAGGCGATAAGACTGGCGGATGAGCCGCTGATAGTGTTTTGCCACCGTCCACAGCTTTTCACGACACTCTTCGGCAGGTAGCCGCGCATCGGCGGCGGCTACCCGGGCGTCTTCCAGGACGGCGTACTCCTCCTGGAATAGCTCGTTAATATCTAACATGCGTTAAGGTCCGGCGTTAAAAAGACAGCAAGCGCGGGAAAATCAAGGCTGACCTCCTGGCCAAATTCTTCAGAAATATCGTCATCCGCATCGTAATACCAGTGCAGCTCGCAGGCTTTACCTCGTTTCGCGAAGCCGTTGAGTGACTCGAAAAACTCAAACAGCAGTTTGGTGCTGGAGCTGTTGAAGTAGCTCAGGGCAACGTGTAGCTGCAGCGGAGCCGATTCGGCAGGGATCTCCTGCAGCCAGCTCTCTACGGCCTGCAACAGCGGGCGGAAGAAGGCGGCGGCATTTTCCGGGTAGGCTTCACCTTTTAGCACCAGACGATGCGCCGCAAAGTCAAAGTTCACTTCCGGTGTGGCAGAGGTTGCTGCAAGCACAATCGCGGTGGGCAGTGTGGTATCAGTCATGGCAAAAGGTGGCCTTTAGGTGAAAGGCGGACAGGGAACTGGCCGCCAGAGGATGAATGCGGTACTCCAGCGGTTCGCTGGTATCTCGCGCCATAGTTAACAGACCGATATTGGCCCCTTTGCTGGTCGCGGGTGCTTCACTGCGTAAGTTCTGTTTCCAGGCCTGCTTAATTTCCGCCTGGGTCATCGTGCGCAGCATGTCGAGGTTATTCTGCAGCAGAGAGGACTCTTCGTATCCCACCAGGTTAGCCGTTTCCAGATAGTAGTTGGCCCGATCGGTATGCAGACAAAGCGAGCCGAAGCGCAGCTCCTCTTTATCTGTGCCAATGTAACGCTCGTCGCCGGAGTAGCGCACAATGTTTTGCCCCATCTCAATAAACACAGAGAAGAGCCGGCGGCGCAGCGGCAGGGAGGATTCGTGCTTATCCAGCCATGCCCGCACGACGTCACCCATCGCCACGATATGCTGCTGCGAAAAATAGCCGGTATAAAATAGCTCTACCGCACTCTGCCTCTGTAGCGTAATTAACGGCAGCAGAACCGCCTCTTTGACCTGCAGGTCATTAAATTTCATGTTATCTCTCACCAGCGAAAACCAAACCACGTCATGTCATCACGCGACGCTTCCTTATCTTGCCAGGCCTGGAGCCCCTCCAGCAGCACACCAGAGAGGGCGCTCATTGGCAGAGATCGGTTCTGTAATAACAGAGACTGAATGCGTTTCTTACCAAACATAATGCTGCGCTCGCCGCCAATCTGATCCGTCACGCCATCGGTAACAACCATCATCTGATCGCCAATGCGCAACGGGCGCTGGAAGCGACGCCACTGCTGGTCCGCAGGCGTATCGGTATAGCCAAGGCCTTTTCTGTCGGACTCAAGCATGCTGACCTCTTCATCTTCTACGCCCAGCATAAAGGCGTGCATCCGTGCATTGGCCCAAATCAGCTGCGCGTTAACGCTGTCGGCATAAATGGCGATGGCATCGCAGCCATCATTAGACTGATTAAGGTCGGCGCTGGGATGCAGCTGGCTCAGGGTCTGCTTAATGTGGCGATTGACGATCGCCAGCAGGCGTTCCGGCTCATTCGCCGGGGCCAGAGTGAGCGCCTTCTCCAGCGCAGAGGCGAAGATAAAGGTCATAAACGCGCCGGGAACGCCGTGGCCGGTACAGTCGGCAATCACCACCAGCCAGCCGTTTTCGTCGCGCTGAAAAGCGTAGATGTCGCCGCCCACGCAGTCTCGCGGCTGCCAGTAGAGGCACCACTCGTTGAGACTCTCCTCGATGCCCTGCCGCGAGCGGCTCAGCATCGACTCCTGGATCACCCGCGCATACTCAATGCTCTGCATGATCTGGAAATGCTGCTTGGCCTGCAGATCGGAGACCGTTTTGATCAGGTCAATACCCAACCCGATACCTAAATAGTGTCCCTCATCGGTCAGGATAAAGCCTTCGGTCACCGCCTTATCGCCAGTTTCGATTACCCGCTCGGCGAGATACTCCAGCCCTGCGCTGGCTTCGACAATGAGCGGTGTTTTATCCATAAAGGCAATACAGCTCTTTTGATCGTAGAGCTCATGAAAGAAGGGACGACTCATCTGAGAGAGAAAAATGTGCCGGTTAATCATGCCGAGAGGACGGCTATTTTCCAGCACCGGCAGGCCGATTAGCGTTTTATGTTCGCTAAAGAGGGCCATGACCTGCTGATTATTGGATTCGGGAGTCACGTGCGGTACCGCGATGCGTAACATGCCTGCGTTTAACTGGCGCGAGGAGAGAGGTATTTCCATAATAACCGGCGTTTTCCCAGCAAGTAAGATTTATCCTAGAATAAATCCGTAATATGACGCTTTTATTTCAATCACTTGCCTGAGATTACAACGCTATTTTATCCAGCTTAAAGGCAAACTCTAGCCATAACGCACGCCCATTCGCAGGCAAAAAAAAGCCCGCGCAGGGCGGGCAGTAAATACTGGAAGCAATGTGAGCAATGTCGTACTGAATACCTGAGCTATTTACTCAACTACTCAGTGATGAGAAAGATAATCTTTATCATCTGAAGTTGCAACCCCATCTTTATTGGGGGCGTTACTATGACTTATTCACGGTGCCGCTGACGGGCAAAACTGGCTGACAGGCGATCCAGCAGGATAGCCATCAATACGACCACCAGGCCACTCTGTAGTCCCAGACCAATTTCAAGCTGCTGGATGCTGCTGAGGATGTCGTTACCGAGGCCGCCTGCGCCCACCATTGAAGCGATAATTACCATCGACATCGCCATCATAATGGTCTGGTTAACACCGGCCATAATGGACGGCTGTGCTGCCGGAAGCTGCACTTTCCACAGTAGCTGCCACGGCGTACAGCCGAAGGCGATACCGGCTTCAATGCGTGCGCTATTTACCTGGCGAATACCAAGGTCGGTCAAACGCACCACCGGCGGCATGGAGAAGAGAATGGTGGCAAAGATGCCCGGTGGACGTCCGAGGCCAAACAGGATAGTGGCCGGGATCAGATAGACAAACGCTGGCATGGTCTGCATAAAGTCGAGCAGGGTACGCACCACGCTGCCCACCCGCGCCCGCCTGGCGCTCCAGATCCCAAGCGGGATACCGATCAGCAGGCTGAAAAAGGTAGAAGAGAGGGTAAGGGCCAGGGTCACGGCGGCGTGATCGCTGTAGCCGCTGTAGATAATATAGAGGGTGGCAAGCAAGGCAAAGAGGGCAAAGCCTTTGCCGATACGCCACGCGCTCAATCCCACGGCCAGGATCACCAGGCCCCACGGATTCAGCGCGCCAATCAGCTGCTCCAGCCCACCGGCAAAAGCATCCACCACCCGGGCAAAACCATCGAAAAAACCGCCCGCGTGGGCCAGTAGGGTATGTACCGCATCGTCAATCTGGCGGCTAAAGTCTAAGGGATAGCGCATGTTGCTCCTTACTGCGTCCAGACATCGGCATAGGTTTCCGCCAGCTGCCAGCGCGAAACGTCCACGCCGGAGAAGAAATGACGTACGTAGGCGGTAGCGGGGGCGTTGATCAGCGCCTCCGGCTTGCCAACCTGTACCAGCTCGCCTTTCTCCATAATCGCAATGCGTGTGCCCAGGCGCAGCGCCTCCTCCATATCGTGAGTCACAAATACGATGGTGCGTCGGGACTCCGCCTGCAACGTTAGCAACAGCGACTGCATCTCCCGGCGGATGATCGGATCCAGAGCGGAGAAGGCTTCATCCATTAGCAGCACGGTGGGGTTAACCACCAGCGCCCGGGCGAGCCCCACGCGCTGCTGCATCCCACCGGAGAGCTGATGGGGATAGCTGTCGGCAACATCACCCAGGCCAACCTTCTCCAGCATGGCGCGCGCCTGCTGATGGCGAAGCGGACGGGCAACGCCGGCTACCTCGAGGCCAAACGCCACGTTGTCCAGCACGCTGCGCTCTTCAAACAGGGCGAACGACTGGAAAACCATACCGATATGCTGGCGGCGTAGGGCAATCAGCTCTGCTGGTGGCAGAGCGGCCAGCGTCTGGCCCTGGAATATCACCTCGCCGGAGCTGGCCGGAATGAGATGGTTAAGGGTACGCAGCAGAGTTGATTTGCCCGAGCCGGAGAGACCGACAATGACAAAGATCTCACCGGCAAAAATCTCTAAGTTAATATTGTTCAGCGCGTTAACGCCGGACGTTTGCGGACGCCGGGAAAAAAAGCGCTTCCCGCCGCTGGGATAATAGTTCTTATTAACCGCTTTGAGCTGAAATAGTGGCTGTGACATAGTTTCATCTTAATATTTATAAGCTATATGACATTAACGTAATCCCCTGGCGGGCGAAAAACTATTTTGCTTTTTTGGATATACATAATAAGCATTAGCTTAGATAATTTCTGGCAAAGCTTTTTCCGTTAAATGAAAACTCCATGCCTCATCTAATAGCCAGGCTTTTACTTTTTCCTGTTGGGCCGTGGTGGGTTTGCCGCTGGCAGAAATAAGATAGTAACCGCGCTCGGTACGCAGCTGCGGCCCACACTGCACCAGCCGATTATCTGCCAGGAACGGCGCGATAAGCGGCTGCCAGCCGAGGGCGATCCCCTGACCCTCCAGTGCCGCCTGGATCACCAGCGAGTAAGCGTTAAAGGTGCGCGAGGCAGTGTGGCTCTGGCCGTAAACGTGGTGCTGGCGGAACCACTCCTCCCACGTCATCCAGCGCTGGGGCCGGGTCTCTGGCAGCTTTAGCAGCGGAAACGCCAGCAGGGATTCTGGCCGTTTATCCTCTTGAAGCTGCTGCTTAATTTTTTGGTTGCACACCGGAAAAACCGTTTCGGGAAAGAGCCGCTGGGTCTGGGTTCCCGCCCAGTTTCCGTGACCAAAATAGATGGCCAGATCGGCGTTGCTGTCACGAAAGCTATAGTCATTGGGCGAGGTAGCGATCTGCACCTCTACGCCGGGAATAAGCTGCTGAAGCCGCTCCATGCGCGGCAGCAGCCAGTAGCTGGCGAAGCCCATATCGGTATCGATACGCAGCACGCTACGCTGGTGTCGGGTACGCTCCAGCTGCTCGCTGATCTCGTTCAGGCTATTACGCACAATGAGATACAGGCTGTTACCTGCCTCGGTAAGCTGAACCCCCCGGTGACGCCGCTCAAATAGCGGAGCATTAACAACGTTTTCCAATGCCTGAATGCGCTGGCTGACTGCCGGCTGGGAAAGTCCCAGCTCATGTCCGGCGGCGGTAAAATTACCTAAACGCGCCGCTGCTTCAAATACCACCAGCGCCTGGAGAGGCGGAAGCTGTAATTTTCCTGTCATTAGCCCACCTTATGTCACGATAATGAAATAACCCCTTCACAGGGATAAATAAGCGTGAGATAAACCTAACACGTTTTTCTTTTTTATTTTATTTTTGGACGCTTCATGCTTATGAATAAACCGAATATCGTTATTCTCATGGCCGATCAGTTAACGGCCAGCGCCCTCAGAGCCTATGGTAATAAGGTTAGTCTGACACCGAATATCGATAAATTAGCGCGCGAAGGGGTGGTGTTTGAATCTGCCTACTGTAATAGCCCGCTTTGCGCACCGTCGCGTGCGTCGCTGATGACCGGGCAGTTTATTTCGCGCAATTCGGTATTTGATAACGCAGCCGAATTCCATGCTGATTCGCCCACTTTTTGCCACTATCTGCGCGAGCAGGGTTATCGCACCTGGCTCTCCGGCAAGATGCACTTTTGCGGCCCGGATCAGCTCCACGGTTTCGATGAGCGCCTGACCACCGATATCTACCCGGCAGATTTTGGTTGGACGCCGGACTGGCACCATCCGGAGCGCCGCCTGGACTGGTTTCATAATATGAGTTCAGTGCTGGAAGCAGGGGAGTGCGTGCGCACTAACCAGCTCGACTTTGACGACGATGCGCTCTTCCAGGCGCGCCAGCGGCTCTACGATGCGGCGCGGCGGCCCGACGAGCAGCCGTTTATGCTGCTGCTCTCTCTGACCCATCCCCACGATCCCTTTGCTATTCCAAAGCGTTATCTTGACCGCTTTAACGAGGCGGATATCGACATGCCGAAGACCCGCAGGGGGGACGTGGAGGACGATGCCCACTCAGCCCGACTGCGCGCCATGTATCAGCTGGAAGAGGGGTTAATTACCGACGATCATATCCGCCGTGCGCGCCACGCCTACTATGGCGCGATGGCCTACGTCGATGACTGCTTTGGCGAGGTGGTGCGCACCCTGGAGGAGACCGGGCTGGCGGAAAATACCGTGGTGATGGTCATCGCTGACCACGGGGAGATGCTCGGCGAGCGCGACCTTTGGTACAAGATGACCTTCTTTGAAAACGCCGTGCGCATTCCCTTTATTGTGCACAACCCTAAACGTTTCGCACCGCGCCGGGTAAGCCAGAGCGTCTCGCTGGTCGATGTGCTGCCTACCCTGGTGGAGCTGGCTTCCGGCGAAGATCGTAAATCGCAGGCGATTTCTCCTCTCGACGGCAGCAGCGTGGTGCCGCACCTGAAGGGCGAAGCGGGGCCTGACGACGCGGTGAGTGAATACCTTGCCGAGGGCGCGCTTGGCCCGATGCTGATGATCCGCCGTGGCAGTTGGAAATACATTCACTCTTTCAGCGAAGCGCCGCAGCTTTTCAATCTCGATGAGGATCCCTATGAGCGGGTCAACCTGGCGAGCCATGCGCGCTTCCAGGATCAGGCCCACTCTTTTGCCAGCGAGGTACGCTCCCGCTGGGATCTGGATGCGCTCCATCAGCAGGTGCTGGCCAGCCAGCAGAAACGACTCTTTCTGACCCGCATTGCCGGACGCGACGCCATTCCCAAGTGGGACTACCAGCCCTTCCTGGCGGCATCGGAGCGCTATATTCGTAACCATCAAACGCTGGATGAACAAGAGGCCTTTGCCCGCTATCCGCGTCCTTTTCACCAACCAGCAGGAAAATAATAATGAAGATGAAAACACTCACGCAATGCGTTCTGCTGGCTGCGGCTGGCTGGCTCCCTTTGAGCAGCATCGCCGCAGAAGAGGCGCGCTGTGACACTATTACCCAGTCCGATCCGGGCTGGACGGACATCGCGGCCACCAACGCGCTCTCTGGCGTGGTGCTGAACGCGCTGGGCTATCAGCAGAAGGTGCAAAATCTCTCGGTGGCGCTGGCCTACCAGGGGTTGAAAACCGGACAGGTAGACGTTTTCTTAGGCAACTGGATGCCCGCTCAGGAGCCGGTTATCAGCAAGTTTACCGCCGACGGCTCGGTCAAGGTGCTTGGCGCTAATCTGCCTGCGGCTCGCTTTACCCTTGCCGTACCGGACTACGTGGCGGCTGCGGGCGTGAAAGACTTTGCCGATCTGCAAAAGTTCGCCGACAAGTTTAACCATAAAATTTACGGCATCGCCCCTGGCGCACCGGCCAACCAGAATCTGAAGAAGATGATCGACAAGCACGATTTCGCCCTGCAAAACTGGAATCTGGTGGAGTCGAGCGAGAGCGGGATGCTGGCGCAGGTTACACGCGCGGTGGAGCGTAAGGAGTGGATCGTGTTTCTCGGCTGGGAGCCGCATGCCATGAACACCCGCTTTAAGCTGGCCTACCTGAGCGGTGGCGACGCTTACTTTGGTGCTAACTACGGCAGCGCGACGGTCAATACCGTTACGCGTAAGGATTTTGCTACCCAGTGCCCGAACGCCAACCGCTTCTTCAGCCAGTTGAAGTTTGACGTCCCGCTGGAGAACGCCGTCATCACCCGGGTGCTGGATGATAAGCAGAGCGCACAGGAAGCCGCCCGTGCTGAGCTGGCAAAACGCCCGGAACTGCTGGATAGCTGGCTTGCTGGCGTCACCACCCGCACCGGGGAACCGGCGAAGCCTGTGGTGTTGAAGGCGCTGGGGCTGTAAGCGATAACGGCAGCATTAAAATCCTGTTAAAAACCACGCAGCTTCTCTGAGGCGAAGCTGCGTGGTTTTTTATCAACTTTTCAAGGTAATTATTCTTGATCGCATACTCATAATGAGTATAGTTCTCATTCTCTTTAGCGTTTGGTTAGGCCACTTTTGGCCTGCGCGCTACCTTCCTGATGAATGACTTTGAACGGTTAAGGATGCTTCTGATGAAAATGAAAACCTCTGCCCTGGCTCTCTGCGTGGCAATAGTGCTGAGCGGCTGCAATACCACCCCGTCCGCCAGCGCAAAACCGGCCGCCGAGGCGCAAAAACCGCAGGCAGCGGCTGCTCAGCAGAGTAACGTCGTGAAGCGCGATCTGGCGGAGGGCGTCTATGAGCTGGCGTTAAGCCCGGCGGGCGATGCGCTGTACGTAGCGAGCGCGGAAGGGTTCAAAGACGTTCAGGGCGGGGTGGTCTATAAGCTCGATCCTAAAACCTTAAAAACGATCGGATCGACCCATACCGATCTGAAAAACTTCGGCATGGATATCGCCCCGGACGGTAAAACTGTTTACGTCACCAACTCGCTGGACGCGGGCATCAGCGCTATCAACACCGCCGACGGCAAGGTGCTGGCGCGGGCGATCTTCCCGGAGCGCAATAAAGAGGGCTTCCCGTACGGCGCACGCCAGGTGCTGCTGCATAACGGCCTGCTCTACATCGGCGCGGTAGCCGATCCGGCGCTGATCTGGGTGGTGGATGCGAAAACCATGAAGCTGAAAACCCGTATCAAAAACACCGGTAAATGGATGACCGGCCTGCACTACTCGGAGCAGACCCAGCGCATCTATGCTGCCAACGGCGGCGGTGAGATCCTGGTGATCAACCCGCGCAATAACCGGGTGGAAAAGCGCTGGAAGCCGCTGGGAGAAAAAGAGTCCCTGCTGCTTAACTTCGCGGAAGACAGCGCCACCGGCCGCCTGTTCGTGACCGATAACTCGAAGGCAAAAACCACGCTGGTGCTGGATATCCATACCGGCAAGGTGATCAAGCAGCTCGACGTCGGTGACTCCCTGTCGGTGAAATTTAACCCGAAACGTAACGAGATCTACATCAGCCAGCGTGAATCCGGCAAGCTGCTGAGCCTCGACGGCACTACCTACGCGGTGAAGCACGTCTGGGATCTGCCGCCGAACCCAAACAGCCTGCTGATCTCTGCGGACGGCCAGATCCTCTATGTCACCGTCAAGCAGGCCTTCAATAAAGATCACTCTACCAACGGTCCGGACAGCGTTGTCCGCATCGCCCTGAATCAGTAATTCAATCGGCCCGGCAACGGGCCATTTTTTTAACCCACGCTCTTATATGAGTTAATGATGCGAAACATAAAAAATAACGCTCTCACTTTGCGCAAGTCTTTGCTTGCGCTGGCTATCGGCGCGGTAGCCCATTCGGCGCAGGCAGCGGCCGCTGACACCAGTAATACCCATCAGGAAGATACCCTTGTGGTGCAGGCCACCCCGGCCAGCGATTTTACCCCCGGCGGCGATGTGCCGGTTCCCGCCTATCTGGACGGGCAGGTAGCTCACGGTGGCCGTCTGGGGATGCTCGGCGAGCAGAAAGCGATGGACGTTCCCTTTAACGTCATCGGCTACACTGCGAAAGCGGTAGAGGATCTGCAGGCTAAAACCATTGCCGACGTGGTGCGCAACGATGCAGGCGTCCAGCCGGTGCAGGGCTACGGCAACTCTGCCGAAACCTATCGCATTCGTGGCTTTAAGCTCGACGGCGACGACATGACCATGAGCGGCCTGCCGGGCGTGGTGCCGCGTCAGGTGGTGGATACCCAGATGATCGAGCGTGTCGAGATCTTTAAAGGCGCCAACGGTCTGCTGAACGGCGCGGCGGGCAGCGGCGTGGGTGGGATGATCAACCTTGAGCCCAAGCATGCGGAAGATACGCCAACGACCCGCGTGGGCGTCGACTACACCAGCCAGGCGATGGTCGGCGGCTCGCTGGATCTGGGGCGTCGTTTTGGCGATAACAACCAGTTTGGCACGCGCATTAACCTGCTGCATCGTGAGGGCGAAGCTCCGCTGGATCACGATCGTCGCCGCACCACGCTGGCCTCGATCGGCCTCGACTACCGGGGCGATCGCCTGCGCACCTCTCTGGATGCGGGCTACCAGAAAAAGACCTTCCACGGCAGCGGCATGGGCGTCAATATTACTGGCGTAGATTTCATTCCCGACGTACCGGATCCCAGCACCAACTACAGCCAGAAGTGGAGCTATAACGACATCGACAACCAGTTTGGCGTGGCTCGTGCCGAGTATGATCTGACCGACGCCTGGACCGCCTACGCCGCCACGGGTGCGCAGCAGGCCCATGAAATTGGCACCTACAGCACGCCGAAGCTGATCAACGCCAACGGTGACGCCACGGCGAGCCGTCTGGATACCAACCGCTATATCGATGCCAACAGCGGTATGCTGGGCCTGCGCGGCAACGTTGATACCGGCTTTGTCTCACATAAAATCAACGTCGGCTATTCGGCGCTGATCAAGCGCGACAGAACCGCATGGCGGATGTCCTCCGCTGCTACCAACCCGCTCGTCAACATCTACCATCCGAGCGATGTGGCGATGCCAGCCAATACGAGCTTCGGCGGTAACTATGGCGATCCGCGTACCACCAGTCGGAACCGTACCCAGGGCTGGCTGCTGAGCGATACCCTGGGCGTGCTGGATGACAGCCTGCTCTTCACCGTGGGCGCGCGTAACCAGAAGGTGGTGGTGCGCAACTACAACAACGCCACCGGAGCAGAGGATGCCGGCTCGCGCTATGAAGAGAGCCGCTGGATGCCAACCTACGGCGTGGTCTATAAGCCGTGGGAAGCGCTGTCGCTCTACGCCAACCATACCGAAGCGCTGCAGCCGGGCGCCGTGGCTCCGAGAAGCGCCTCTAACTTCGGTCAGAGCACCGGTATTGCCCACTCGAAGCAGAATGAGGTCGGGGTGAAGATCGACTACGGCCGCATCGGCGGTACCCTGGCGCTGTTCGAGATCAAAAAGCCCTCTGCTATTCAGTACGGTACGAATGGTCCCTACAAGCTGGACGGTGAGCAGCGTAACCGCGGCGTGGAGCTGAACGTCTTTGGCGAGCCGGTGCTTGGCCTGCGCCTGAACGGCAGCGCCACGTGGGTTAACGCTGAGATGACCAAAACGCAGAACGGCCTCAACGACGGCAAGGACGCTATCGGTGTCCCGAGCGTCTTTATGGTGTTTGGTGCGGAGTACGACATCAAGCCGGTAGAGGGCCTGACGGCAACGGCGCGCGTGAACCACTCTGGCTCGCAGTATGCCAACGCTGCGAATACCAAAAAGCTGGATGACTACACCACGCTCGATCTGGGCGTCCGCTACCGGATGCAGCTGAACCAGGATGCTAACGAGATGGTGTGGCGCGTGGGCGTGGATAACGTGACCAACGAGAAGTACTGGTCTGGCGTTGAGGATCTCGGAACCTACATCTTCCGCGGCGATCCGCGTACCCTCAAGGTATCGATGAGCTACGACTTCTAGTCTTTTTAAATGCCGGGCGGCGCTGCGCTTGCCCGGCCTACGTTGGAAACGGTGTGGGTTTGTAGGCCCGCGTAAGCGAAGCGCCACCGGGCGTTACTCTGCTGATGTCGCGAGGGCTGGCGGCAACGCCAGCCTTTTCGTCTGCTTGCTACCGGTAACGCTAAGTGTTAAAAGATGCCCCTTTATTAAAATAGACAGGGGTAGGGCGTGAAAAACGCGTCAATCGCATCTGGCCAGCAACAGGCAGATGGCGCGTCGGGGAGTGGGCCGACGCTGCAACGGGGTTTGCAAAACCGTCATATTCAACTTATCGCGCTGGGTGGCGCTATTGGCACCGGGCTGTTTCTGGGCATCGGTCCGGCAATTCAGATGGCCGGGCCAGCGGTGCTGCTGGGCTACGGCATTGCCGGGATTATCGCTTTTCTGATTATGCGTCAGCTGGGTGAGATGGTGGTCGAGGAGCCGGTCTCCGGTTCGTTCTCCCACTTTGCCTGGAAATACTGGGGTCCCTTCGCAGGCTTCCTCTCCGGCTGGAACTACTGGGTGATGTTTGTGCTGGTGGGCATGGCGGAGCTGACCGCAGCGGGCATCTATATGCAGTACTGGCTGCCGGATGTCCCGACGTGGGTCTGGGCCGCCGTGTTCTTTATCGTCATTAATGCCGCTAACCTGGTCAACGTCCGCCTCTACGGCGAGATGGAGTTCTGGTTTGCGCTGATCAAAGTACTGGCGATTATCGCGATGATCGGCTTTGGCCTGTGGCTGCTCTTCTCTGGCCACGGCGGCGAGCGCGCCACCTTCGATAACCTCTGGCAGCACGGCGGCTTCCTCGCTACCGGCTGGCATGGGCTGATCATGTCCCTGGCGGTGATCATGTTCTCCTTCGGCGGCCTGGAGCTGATCGGCATTACCGCCGCTGAGGCGCGCGATCCGCAGAAGACCATCCCGAAAGCGGTCAATCAGGTGGTCTACCGTATCCTGATCTTCTACATCGGCTCGCTGGTGGTGCTGCTGGCGCTCTATCCGTGGGTGGATGTCAAAGCCGACAGCAGCCCGTTCGTGATGATTTTCCACGAGCTGGACAGCAACATCGTCGCCTCGGCGCTGAACTTTATTATCCTGGTGGCCTCACTCTCGGTCTTTAACAGCGGCGTCTACTCTAATAGCCGGATGCTGTTTGGCCTCTCGGTGCAGGGCAATGCTCCGGCGTTTTTAACCCGCGTTAATGCCCGCGGCGTGCCGGTTAACTCGCTGTTTCTCTCGGCGGCCATCACCTCGCTGGTGATCGTTATCAACTACCTGCTGCCGAAAGAGGCCTTTGGCCTGCTGATGGCGCTGGTGGTGGCGACGCTGCTGCTGAACTGGATCATGATCTGTCTTGCGCACCTGAAGTTCCGCGCGGCGATGCGTCGCCAGGGTCGGATTACACAGTTTAAAGCGCTGCTCTATCCGGCAAGCAACTACATCTGCATCGCCTTTTTAGTGCTGATTCTGGGCCTGATGTGCACCATCGACGGCATGCGGATGTCCGCCATTCTGCTGCCGGTGTGGATCGCGTTCCTGTTTATCGCCTTCAAACTGCTGCGCCGCAAGGCTCGCTAATCCTCTGCCCGGCCTACAGGGTGCCCAACTGCCTTTGTAGGCCGGGTAAGCGACAGCGCCACCCGGCGTTCTGCTATTGCCCGGCGGCGCTATCGCTTGCCGGGCCTACAGGGTGCCCAACTGCCTTTGTAGGCTGGGTAAGCGACAGCGCCACCCGGC
>NZ_DAMBWA010000007.1:180269-231675 GCF_032052675.1 Pseudescherichia sp. | reverse complement strand
TGTAGGCCTGATAAGGCGTTAGCCGCCATCAGGCGTTTGTAAGATGTTGAACGCCGGATGGCGACGCTAACGCGTCTTATCCGGCCTACGGGGTCGGGCAGGCTATTTAATCCCGGCGGGCGATATCGGCGAATTTTGCGTCCAGCATCTTCGCCAGGTCGCCTGCTGCCAGTTCAATATCCAGCCCGCGTCTGCCGCCGGAGATGTAGATCGTCGCGAATGCCTGAGCGGGAGCGTCGATCAGCGTTGGCAGGCGCTTTTTTTGCCCCAGCGGGCTGATACCGCCCACCAGATAGCCAGTGGTGCGCTGGGCAACAGCCGGGTCGGCCATATCAACCTTCTTCGCCCCCAGCGCCTTCGCCACCTTTTTCAGATCCAGCTGGCCCGCCACCGGCGTCACCGCAACCGCCAGCTGCTTCATATCACCGTTTACCGCCACCAGCAGCGTTTTATAAACCTGGTCGGCGTTCAGGCCAAGCTTACGAACCACCTCGTCACCAAAGTTCGTTTCATTGGGATCGTGATCGTAGCTGTGCAGCTGAAAAGGGATCTTATTCTTTTCGAGTAACTTTACGGCGGGGGTCATAAAAATCCTTCTTACCACGGATGATCGAGCTATCAGCATACGCCTGACGACGTTCGCAAAAATAGTACCATCTTGCCGTTTAGGCGTTAATTTTCTGCCGCAGCAGCGTCGGTAAATTTCCTTCGCCGTAGAGATGCAGCGCCCCGGCTGCGACGACATAGTGGCCCGGCGGCAGCGCCATCAGTCGCTTGCACCAGGCCTGGTTGCGCTGATGCATTAGCACATCGTAGAGCGGCTGGCTAAAGGTAGAGGGGAGGGACTGTGACGCCTCGGCAGGCGGGCTATTAAGCCACCAGCTCAGCATCACCTGCAGCAGGCGGGCGTTGGTGTGCCAGTGGGTGAGGGTATCCAGCAGCAGCGCTTTCCCATCCTCCGGCAGCTGACAGAGCAGGTTAACCTGATCCGCCGTGCCCTCCAGCTCAATCACCCGCATCTGCCTGTCGTGAGCGGCCTGGAGCATCTGGTAGTCAATACCGTAGTCGGGGCGCAGGCCCAGTCGCTGGGCCTGCGTTGCCTGCAATACCAGGGCGATTTTCCACGCCGGCTGCGGGTCAAAGGTCTCCAGCGGCAGAGAGAGCTCGTTTAGCACCCGGGATAACTCGGCAAGCTGGGCAGGATCCAGCCGCTCGGCCAGCGGCGGGCGGGGAGGAAGTTCAGAGAAGGGTGAACCACTCACGGAGACGTCGGCCTCAACAATCAGGGCATCGGCCTGCTTGAGCTTGCGCAGCAGCCCCTCCGGCAGGGGAGACATGTCGCGAGTCCCCATATGAATACTGCCGACCAGGTGCAGATAGCGCCCGCCTGGCAAGGTGACGTCCAGCGCGGGCCACGAATAGGTGCGGCTGTACAGCGCGCCCAACAGCATTTTTAAACGGCTAAACAGACCCATAGGCCCTCCCGGCTGAAAGGCCCATGCTAGCGCGAGCCGGGAGAAGGTGTAAATAGCTACTCTTTAGGCGTAAAACGCAGCAGACGGTTGGCGTTGCTCACCACCGTAATGGACGAGAGCGCCATCGCCGCACCCGCTACCACCGGGTTTAGCAGCGTTCCGGTCAGCGGCCAGAGGATCCCGGCGGCAATCGGAATGCCCAGCGAGTTATAGATAAACGCCCCCACCAGGTTCTGCTTCATGTTGCGCAGCGTGGCGCGGGAGAGGGCCAGCGCATCGGCGACGCCCATCAGGCTGTGGCGCATCAGGGTGATGGCCGCGGTCTCAATCGCCACGTCACTGCCGCCGCCCATGGCGATACCCACTTCGGCCTGGGCCAGCGCCGGGGCGTCGTTGATACCATCGCCCACCATCGCCACCTGGCGGCCCTGGCGCTGCAGATCCTGAATCGCAGCGGCTTTGCCATCGGGCAGCACCCCGGCAATCACCTCGTCGATTCCTGCCTCTTTGGCGATGGCGTTGGCGGTCACGGCGTTATCGCCGGTGAGCATCACCAGCCGGTAGCCAGCCTGATGCAGGCGTTGCAGCGCCGCCACGCTATCCTCACGCAGCGGATCGCGAATGGCAAACAGCGCGGCCGCCTTGCCATCTACCGCCAGCAGCACCGGCGTCGCGCCCGTTGCCGCCTGAGCGACGATGTCGCTCTCCAGCGCGGCGGTATCAATACCCTGTTCATTCAGCAGGGCCTGGTTGCCCAGCAGCAGGCGTCGGCCTTCGCTTTCACCGCTCAGGCCTAGCCCGCGCAGGGTGCGAAAGTTAATCACCTCTGCCAGCGTTTCCGCTCCAGCCTTGTCGATAATCGCCCGGGCCAGCGGATGGCTCGAACCCTGCTCCAGCGCAGCGGCCAGGCGCAGCGCCTGCTCGCTAGTGAGATCGCTGTAGGTCGTGACTAAGGTTACCTGGGGACGCCCCTCGGTGAGGGTGCCGGTCTTATCAAATACCAGCGTATCGAGCTGGCTGGCCCGCTGCAGCGCATCGGCATCACGCACCAGCACGCCGAACTCGGCGGCACGGCCTACGCCGGAGATGATCGACATCGGCGTCGCCAGGCCCAGTGCGCAGGGACAAGCGATAATCAGCACCGTGGTGGCGATCACCAGGGTATAAACAATCTGCGGCGCAGGACCGAAAACGTACCAGATCGCGCCGCTAATCAGTGCGATGGCGACCACAACCGGCACGAAGACCGCGGAGATCCTGTCCGCCAGCTGGCCGATCTCCGGCTTGCTGCTCTGGGCCTGGCGTACCAGGCGAACGATCCGCGAGAGGGTGGTGTGGCTGCCGGTGCGGCTGGCACGAAACAGCACGCTGCCGTCAGAGACCACCGTTCCCGCATGGATCGTATCGTCACGCTGTTTCTGTTGCGGGACGGGTTCACCGGTCAGCATCGCCTCATCAAGCCAGGCTTCGCCCTGGATAATCTCTCCGTCCACCGGAACGCGATCGCCAGTCGTCAGGCGCAGCGTCATGCCCGGATGAACATCGGCAAGGGGCACGGTCTCCTCCCCGGCATCGGTCACCACCCTGGCGGTGGGCGGGGTGAGATCGAGCAGGCGCTCCAGCGCTTTCGAAGAGCGCTGGCGAGCGCGGGCTTCCAGCATATGGCCGAGGTTGATCAGGCCAATAATCATCGCGCTGGCCTCATAGTAGAGATGGCGCGCTTCCATCGGGAACCACGCTGGCCAGAGGTTAACGCTCATTGAGTAGAGCCAGGCGGCCCCGGTCCCCAGCGCCACCAGGGTATCCATCGTCGCGGTACGGTTCAGCAAGCTCTTCCACGCGCTGCGGTAGAAGTGGCCCCCGGCAAAGATCATCACCCCAAGGGTGATCAGACCGATAACCAGCCAGAGGCTGCGGTTGGCGTCGGTGACCATCATATTGTCACCCGCCATACCCCAGACCATCACCGGAATGCCCACCAGCAGGGCGACAATCGCCTGCCAGCGGAAGCGTTTCATGGTAGCAACGGCGGTCTCCTGCTGGCGTTCGCGGCGAGCGGCGTCATCATCAATCGCCTCCGCACCGTAGCCCGCTTTCTCCACCGCGCTCACTAACTCAACGGCGGAGGCACTGCCCATTACCAGCGCAGAGCGCTCCGCCAGATTGACCCGTGCCTGGGTTACGCCGGGTACCGCCTGCAAGGCGTTCTGCACCCGGGTAACGCAGCTGGCGCAGCTCATGCCACTCAACAACAGCTGCTGGCTGTCGTCGGTGTCATCCGCTGTCGGAAGCTCAGTTTCGGCCGCTGTCAGTGCTTCCGACGGAGGTGATGACTCTGCCAGCGGATCAGCCTTTGGGTGGCTAAGCGTCGCCCCGTACCCGGCCTGTTTAACGGTATCGATTAACGCATTCGCATCGGCGCTGCCTGTGACTTCCGCCCGGTCGATAGTCACCTCGGCGCGCTCAACGTCGGGACGCTGCTCAAGGCTCTCTTTCACCCGTTTGACGCAGTGGCCGCAGGAGAGACCCTCCAGCGCCAGTTCAATTGTGTGGGACATCATCATACTCCTGTGATTTTAGGATTGACTGAGCCGGTGTTTTGGCTAACTGTACATAAGCTTAAACCTTCCATTAAGGGGAAGGTCAAGGGGGGACCATGAATATTAGCGACGTAGCAAAAAAGACAGGCTTAACCAGCAAGGCGATCCGCTTCTATGAGGAGAAGGGGCTGGTGACGCCGCCGCTTCGCAGCGAGAACGGCTATCGCAGCTACACGCAGCAGCATCTTGATGAGTTGACCCTGCTGCGCCAGGCGCGACAGGTGGGATTTAATCTGGAGGAGTGCGGCGAGCTGGTCACCCTGTTTAACGATCCGGCCCGGCACAGCGCCGACGTAAAGGCCTATACCCTACAAAAGGTAGCGGAGATCGAGCGCCATATCGTTGAGCTACAGGCGATGCGCGATCAGCTGCTGAATCTGGCGAACGCCTGTCCAGGCGATGACGGTGCCGACTGCCCGATTATCGATAATCTCTCTGGCTGCTGCCATCGCCATTCGGCAAAAGAGAGCTAGCGCGCTTTAATGCGCAGGGTGATCCCCTCAACCGCCACCACTTCCACTGGCGTCCCTGCGGGGAGATCGTCATCGGCGCTCACCGGCCAGGTGCTGTCGCCGACGCGCATATGGCCGCGGCCGTTGACCAGAGGGGTGTCGAGGGTAAAGTGTTTGCCCACCAGCTGCATGCCACGCTGGTTAAGCGCGGCGTCGGCAGGCTTCTGCTCGCGCACGCGACGGGCCAGCCAGCGCCACCATAGCCACGCCGCCAGCAGGGTGAGCAGGGCAAACAGCGCGCCCTGCCACTCCCAGCCGAACGGCAGTAGCCACACCAGCAGACCGGTCACCACTGCTGCCACGCCGCTCCACAGCAGATAGCCGTTACCGCCGAGCATCTCGGCTGCCAGCAGCAGGCCGCCGAGGCTAATCCAGAAGAGGTGCGGGTGCTGAAGCAGGCTGTCGATCATAGGCCTTTCCGTTCGCTGGCGCTCTCTTTCACCAGCTCGGCGATCCCGGCGATAGAGCCCATCAGGCTGCTGGCCTCCAGCGGCATCAGCACCACCTTACTGTTCGTTGATGAGCCGATATGCTGCAGCGCCTCGGTGTATTTTTGCGCGACGAAGTAGTTCACGGCCTGAATATCCCCGGCGGCAATCGCCTCGGAGACCATCTGGGTGGCGCGGGCCTCCGCCTCGGCTGAACGTTCACGGGCTTCGGCCTGTAAAAACGCCGACTGCCGCTCGCCCTCGGCCTTGAGGATCTTCGACTGCTTCTCCCCTTCGGCTTTGACGATCTGCGCCTGGCGGATCCCTTCCGCTTCCAGAATGTAGGCGCGTTTGGTTCGTTCGGCCTTCATCTGGGCGTTCATGGAGGCGATAAGTTCGGCAGGCGGCCGCACGTCGCGGATCTCAATGCGCGTCACCTTGATGCCCCAGGGATTGGTGGCTTCATCTACGATATGCAGCAGGCGCGTATTGATGTTATCGCGCTGGGAGAGCATCTCGTCCAGCTCCATTGAGCCGAGCACGGTACGGATGTTGGTCATCGTCAGGTTGATGATAGCCAGCTCGAGGTTGCTCACCTCGTAGGCCGCCTTCGGGGCATCGATCACCTGAATAAAGCAGACGGCATCGATGGTAACGTTGGCGTTATCCTTGGAGATCACCTCCTGGGAGGGAATATCCAGAACCTGCTCCATCATGTTGATTTTGCGGCCAATCCTGTCCATAAACGGCACAACCAGGCTCAGGCCCGGCTGTAACGTTTTGGTGTAACGCCCGAAGCGCTCGACGGTCCACTGGTAGCCCTGCGGCACAATCTTCACGCCTGCGCCAACGATCACCAGCGCGACGAAGATAAGTACCGGGATGACGATAAGCATTACACACTCTCCCTGCCGCGATCGCGGTTAATCAATAAAGCAGTGAATAGAGCTTGCGGCGATAGGATGAGGCCAGCGCGTCGCCGGTACCCAGCGCGGCGAGGATCTCCTGCAACATTTTACGCGCTTCGCCGTTAGCGGCGGAGAGATCCTTGCGTAGATGGCTAAACAGCAGCTCCAGCGCCTCTTCATTGCGCCCAACCTGATGCAGCTGCAGCGCCAGCTGCGTCGCCAGCTCGGCATTCTCCGGCGACTGCTCAACCTGCTGCTGCAGGAGCTGGATCTCCGGGGTGTCAGCGGCTTTTTTCAGCAGCTCGATCTGCGCCACCAGGCCCTGATAGCGGGTATCCTGATCCTGCAGCGGAATAGTTTTCAGCACTGCTTCGGCTTCGTCGGCGCGGTTAAGGACAATAAAGGTCTCCGCCAGCAGCAGACCAAACTCACCGTTCTGATTCGACAGCTGCCAGGCCTCTTTCGCCAGCGGCAGCGCCTCGGCATAGTTGCCCTCCTGAATCAGGGCCATCGCCTGCTGCGCTTTCAGCTCCTCGGGGCGGGGCAGCACTTTCTCCAGCAGAGCGCGGATCGCCTCTTCCGGCTGCGGCCCCTGGAAGCCGTCCACCGGCTGGCCGTTCTGGAACAGATAGACGGTAGGGATCGCCCGCAGGCCAAACTGCGAGGCCACCATCTGCTCGGCGTCGCAGTCCACCTTCGCCAGAATAAACTGCCCGCTATACTGGGCGGCCAGCGACTCCAGCACCGGGGTCAGCTGCTGACAGTGCTGGCTGCGTTCGGACCAGAAGTAGAAGAGCACCGGCAGGTTGACCGACTGCTCTAGCGTCTGTTGAAGGTTCGCTTCGGTAATGGTGACAATATTCTGTACGGACATGGCTAATTCTCTGTTTTCACGTTTATCTTTACATGGGGTTGAGCGGCGTGGCCTTCAACTCATCCGCGCAAAATTTTATCCATCGCACGCCCCGGCAGCAGGCGTTTTAACCAGCAGACGGCGTGGGTGACCAGCGTCACCGGATAGCGCAGTTTCGGGCGCTTGCTCTCAAAAGCATGGCGCACTTTTGCCACTACCGCCTCCGGGCCGAGGGTAAACCGTGCGGCAATGCCAGGATTTTCCACCGGGTTATCCTGCTGGGTCTGGTTGACGTTTTTAGTAAAGCGCGTGCGGATAGGGCCTGGCTCGATCAGGCTCACCTGAATGCCGCTGTGGCGCAGCTCCATGCGCAGGGCGTCCGACCACGCCTCAAGGGCATATTTACTCGCCGCGTAGGCTCCGCGCCCCGCCGTGGAGATCAGCCCCATCACCGAGGAGGTCATCACAATCCGCCCCTCGCCGTAAGGGATCATCGCGGGCAGCAGGCGTATGGTCAGCTGGTGCGCGCCAAAGAAGTTGGCGGAGAACTGCTGCTCCATCTGTTCGCGGCTGATGGTGGCCAGCGGGCCGTAGACCCCGTAGCCCGCGTTGTTAAAGATGCCGTACAGGCGATTGCCGGTCCGCGCGATAATCTCATCGGCGGCGCGATCGACGCTCTCCGGTGAGTCCAAATCCAGCAGGATGCCGGTAAAACCCATCCCGTTCATGCGTGAGACGTCATCGGGCTTGCGGCAGGCGGCGAGGATATGAAAACCCTGGCGCTTTAGCTCTACCGCTGCTTCCAGACCGATTCCGCTGGAACACCCTGTTATTAAGACCGATTTTTGCATAACTTTACCCGTAGGCGTCCCCGATTATTTATGAGTCGTGGTTAACTATCATGGTTAACTAAGGGTGCAAGGCGCGTGGCCATCCAGTCGGCGATAAACGGCTGTGCATCCAGATTGGGGTGAATGCCATCCTCCTGCATCCACTGCGGCTTGAGGTAGACCTCCTCCATAAAGAAGGGGAGCAGCGGCACATCAAACTCTTTGGCCAGCGCAGGATAGATGGCGCTGAAGGTCTCTGTATAGCGACGACCATAGTTGGCTGGTAGACGGATCTGCATCAGCAGCGGCTGCGCGTTAGCGTCCTTGATGGTCTGCAAAATTTTACGCAGGGTCTGCTCGGTCTGTTGTGGCGCAAAGCCCCGCAGGCCGTCGTTGCCCCCAAGCTCCACCAGCACCCAGCGCGGCTGGTGCTGCTTCAGCAGCGCCGGCAGACGAGAAAGCCCCTGCTGCGAGGTATCGCCGCTTATACTGGCATTAACCACCGACGGCGTCTGCTGCCACTTAGCGTTAAGTAGCGCAGGCCAGGCCGAGTTAGCTGCCATGCGGTACCCGGCGCTCAGGCTGTCTCCGAGAACCAACAGCGTGTCAGCGGCTGCGGCACGGAAGGTAAACAGAAGCATAAACAGGAAGGGCAAATGCCAGCGGAAAACATTGTTGAAGTTCATCATCTTAAGAAGTCCGTCGGTCAGGGGGAACATGAGCTTTCCATCCTTACCGGAGTTGAGCTGGTTGTCAAACCGGCGCAGACAATTGCCCTCATCGGTGAGTCGGGTTCCGGCAAGTCTACCCTGCTGGCGATCCTCGCCGGATTAGACGACGGCAGCAGCGGCGAGGTTAACCTGCTGGGCCAGCCTCTGCACAGTATGGATGAGGAGGCGCGGGCGGCGCTGCGGGCGAAAAACGTCGGCTTTGTCTTCCAGTCCTTTATGCTGATCCCCACCCTCAACGCGCTGGAGAACGTCGAGCTCCCGGCGCTGCTGCGCGGCGAGAACGGTCGCCAGAGCCGGGAGAATGCCAAAACGCTGCTGACCGATCTCGGCTTGGGCAAACGGCTGGATCATCTTCCTGCCCAGCTCTCCGGCGGCGAGCAGCAGCGGGTGGCGCTGGCCCGCGCCTTCAACGGGCGTCCCGGCGTGCTGTTTGCTGATGAGCCGACCGGCAACCTCGACCGGCAGACCGGGGATAAGATCGCCGATCTGCTCTTCTCCATGAACCAACAGTATGGCACCACGCTGATCCTGGTCACGCACGATCCGCAGCTGGCGGCCCGCTGCGACCGTCGCCTGCGTCTGGTCAACGGCGAACTGCGGGAGGAAGCATGATTGCCCGCTGGTTCTGGCGCGAATGGCGTTCGCCGTCGCTGCTGATTGTCTGGCTGGCCCTCAGCCTGGCCGTGGCCTGCGTGCTGGCGCTGGGCAACATCAGCGATCGCATGGAGAAGGGGCTGAGTCAGCAGAGCCGCGACTTTATGGCGGGGGATCGGGCGCTGCGCAGCTCTCGTGAGATCCCGCCGGCGTGGCTGGAGGAGGCGCGCAAAAGAGGCCTGAAGGTGGGCGAGCAGCTTACCTTCTCTACCATGACCTTTGCCGGTGATACGCCGCAGCTGGCTAACGTCAAGGCCGTGGACGCTATCTACCCTATGTATGGTGAGCTGCAAACCAATCCGCCGGGCCTCAAGCCGCAGGCAGGGACGGTGCTGCTCGCCCCGCGGCTGATGGCGCTGCTGGAGCTAAAAACCGGAGACTATATCGACGTCGGCGACGCCCGGCTGCGCATTGCTGGGGAGGTGGTGCAGGAGCCGGACGCCGGGTTTAACCCCTTCCAGATGGCCCCACGCCTGATGATGAACCTTGCCGACGTGGCGGCGACTGACGCGGTCCAGCCCGGCAGCCGCGTGATGTGGCGTATTAAGTTTGGCGGCACGCCGCAGCAGCTCGAAGCGTATGAAAAATGGCTTCTGCCGCAGCTTAAGCCGGAGCAGCGCTGGTATGGCCTGGAGCAGGACGAGGGGGCGCTGGGGAAATCCCTCGAGCGTTCGCAGCAGTTCTTGCTGCTGTCGGCTCTGCTGACCCTGCTGCTGGCGATCGCCGCCGTGGCGGTGGCAATGAACCACTACTGCCGTAGCCGCTACGATCTGGTGGCGATCCTGAAAACGCTGGGGGCAGGGCGCGCCCAGCTGCAAAGGCTGATCGTCGGCCAGTGGCTGCTGGTGCTGGCGCTGGCGACGGTGACCGGGGGCGCTATCGGCCTGCTGTTTGAGCAGGTGCTGATGATCCTCCTCAAGCCGGTGCTGCCCGCTGCGCTGCCGCCTGCCAGCCTCTGGCCGTGGCTGTGGGCGACGGGAGCGATGTTAGTGATCTCCCTGCTGGTGGGGCTGCGGCCCTATCGTCTGCTGCTGGCGACTGCGCCGATCCGCGTTCTGCGTCGTGATGCGGTAGCGAACGTCTGGCCGCTGAAGCTCTATCTGCCGATTGTTGCCGCCGTTGCCGTAGCGCTGCTGGCCTGGCTGATGGGCGGCAGCATGCTGCTGTGGGCGGTGTTGGCGGGGGCGGTAGTGCTGGCTCTGCTCTGCGGGCTGCTCGGCTGGATGCTGCTTAACGTCCTCAAGCGGTTGACCCTGACGTCGCTGGCGCTGCGGCTGGCGGTAAACCGGCTGCTGCGTCAGCCCTGGTCGACCCTGAGCCAGCTCTCGGCGTTCTCGCTTTCGTTCATGCTGCTGGCGATGCTGCTGGTGCTGCGTGGCGATCTGCTCGATCGCTGGCAGCAGCAGCTCCCGGCGGAGAGCCCCAACTATTTCCTGATCAACATCGCTCCCGAGCAGGTGACGCCCCTGAAGACGTTTCTTGCCGAGCACCAGATCGTTCCGGAGGCGTTCTATCCCATCGTGCGGGCGCGTCTGACCCAGATTAACGGCCAGACCACCGAGGGGAATACGGATGAGGCGCTAAATCGAGAGCTAAACCTCACCTGGCAGGCCAACCAGCCGGATCACAATCCGCTCACCGCGGGCAGCTGGCCGCCGAAAGCGGGGGAGGTGTCAATGGAGGAGGGGCTGGCGGAGCGGCTCAATATTCGTCTTGGCGATAGCGTCACCTTTATGGGCGATACCCAGGACTTCACTGCAAAAGTGACCAGCCTGCGTAAGGTGGACTGGGAGAGCCTGCGCCCGAACTTCTTCTTCATCTTCCCAACCGGTGCGCTGGATAACCAGCCCCAGAGCTGGCTGACCAGCTTCCGCTGGGAGAACGGCAACGGCATGCTGACCCAGCTTAACCGGGCGTTTCCTACCGTTAGCCTGCTGGATATCGGGGCGATCCTCAAGCAGGTCGGCCAGGTGCTGGGGCAGGTGAGCCGGGCGCTGGAGGTGATGGTGGTGCTGGTGACGCTCTGCGGCACTCTGCTGCTGCTGGCCCAGGTGCAGGTTGGCATGCGTCAGCGACATCAGGAGCTGGTGGTTTACCGCACGCTGGGAGCCGGCAAGCGCCTGCTGCGCACGACCCTGTGGTGCGAGTTCGCGCTGCTGGGCTTTGTCGCCGGGCTGGTGGCTGCCATCGGCGCGGAGACGGCGCTGGCGGTATTGCAGACGCGGGTGTTTGATTTCCCGTGGCAGCCCGACTGGCGGCTGTGGATCATACTACCGCTCTGCGGGGCGCTGCTGCTCTCGATCTGTGGCGGCTGGCTGGGTACCCGGTTACTGAAGGGCAAAGCGCTGTTCCGCCAGTTTGTTGGCTAGTTCTCTCCCCATTGTCCCCGGCGGCGCATGCGTTTGCCGGGGCATCACTATCTATATGAAATATTTTCAATTACCGCCGGGTCGGGTTTATGCCATCTTAACGCTCTGCGTTATGCATAAATTGTCAAAAAAGCGCGCTGCTTAGTCCGGCGCGTCATACAGCAAACACAATACACTTTGGGAGAATCTATGGGACGTCGTCTCAGCTTTCGTGCCAGCGTTGCTGCACTGCTTCTGGCCTGGGGCCTGCCGTTTGCCCACGCCAGCGATCCGCAAACCATCACCTTCGGCGTTGCGCCGGGCCCCTACGGCGATATGGTAAAACAGGCCATTGCCCCTTCGCTGAAAGAGAAGGGCTATAAGGTTGTAGTGCGCGAGTTTAGCGACTACGTGCAGCCGAATATGGCGCTCTCTAACGGCAGCATCGATGCTAACCTGTTCCAGCACTCGCTCTACCTGGAAAAGTTCGCCGCCGATAAGGGGCTGAAGCTGACTAAGCTTATTGTCGTCCCGACGGCGGGCATGGGTCTCTACTCCCATAAGGTCACCAGCGTCGATCAGCTGAAGAAGGGCGATATCGTTACCCTGTCCAACGATCCCACGAACCTGGCGCGCGGCCTGCGTTTTCTCCAGGCGATGCAGCTGATCACCATTAAAGAGAATATCGATCCGACTAAGGCCTCTGAGCGTGACATCGCCAGCAACCCGAAAGGTCTGGTGTTCAAACCCCTGGAAGCGGCGCAGCTGCCGCGTACGCTGGATAGCGCCAGCGCCGCGCTGGTGAACGGGAATTTTGCCATTGCCGCTGGCCTGAAGCTCTCCTCCGCGCTTAAGCAGGAGCAGCTGGACGAGAACCTGAAAAACGTCATCGCGGTACGTACCGAAGATGCTGACAAACCGTTCGCCAAAGATATCGTGGCCGCAGTACAGTCCCCGGCCTACCGGGCGGTGATTGACGATCCAAAGAACATCTTCAACGCGTTCCAGAAACCAGAGTGGATGCATGATTGAGCTAAATAACGTCTGCGTCGATTTTCCCGCAGGCAAGGGGCCTACGACCCGGGCGGTGGACGATGTCAGCCTGCACATTACGGCAGGCGAGATTTTTGGCATCGTCGGCACCAGCGGCGCGGGGAAAAGTACGCTACTGCGCACCCTCAACGCCCTCCAGCGTCCGAGCCAGGGTGAGGTTAAGATCAACGGCGTGGCGATCTCCACGCTGGAGGGCGTCACCCTACGCAAGGCACGCCAGCGCATCGGCATGATCTTCCAGCACTTTAACCTGATGCATACCCGCACCGTGGCGCAGAACGTCGCGTTCAGCCTGAAGGCAGCGGGCTGGGCCAGCGGTGAGATTGCCCCTCGGGTTAAAGAGATCCTGGATCTGGTGGGCCTCGCCGATAAAGCAGGCCGCTTTCCGGCGCAGCTGAGCGGCGGGCAGAAGCAGCGGGTGGGGATCGCGCGTGCGATTGCCAATCATCCTGACGTGCTGCTCTGCGACGAGCCAACCTCGGCGCTGGATCTGGAGACCTCCGCGACGATCCTCGCTCTGCTGAAAGAGATCAACGTCCGTCTGGGGATCACCATCGTGCTGATCACCCATGAGATGAACGTGATCAAATCGATCTGCGACCGGGTGGCGGTCATGTCCGCGGGTAAGGTGGTTGAGCTGGGCGAGGTGTTTGATATCTTCGCCCACCCGCAGCATCCGTTTACCCAGCAGCTGGTTTCGCACACCTTGAATCTCACTCTGCCAGAACGGCTGCAGCAGGATCTGCCGGGGCAGCTGGTGAAAATTCTGTTTATCGGTGATTCAGCCGAGCAGCCGGTGCTCTCTGAGGTGGCGGTGATGTTTGGCGTGGCGGTCAATATTCTGCACGGCAAAATTGAGTATCTCGGCGAGCGGGCGCTGGGGATCCTGGTGGTGCGCTTAACCGCCGCCGATAATCCGGCCGCGGTCGAGGCCGCCGTCGACCATATCCGTCAACGTACAGCCCAGGTGGAGGTGCTTCGTGGATGATTTACTGGCCGATCTGAGCCTGGCCTTTGGCGAAACCTTCCAGATGCTGAGCATCTCTACGGTGCTGGCTATCGTTGGCGGCCTGCCGCTCGGCTTTTTGATTTTTGTGACCGACCGGCATCTCTTCTGGCAGAACCGTGCGGTGTATCTCATCAGCTCCGTGCTGGTGAACATTATCCGCTCCGTACCTTTTGTGATCCTGCTGGTGCTGCTTCTGCCGCTCACCCAGTTCCTGCTCGGCAACACCATCGGGCCGATTGCGGCCTCGGTGCCGCTCTCGGTTGCCGCCATCGCCTTCTATGCCCGGCTGGTAGACAGCGCGTTGCGCGAGGTGGATAAGGGGATCATCGAGGCCGCTGAAGCTTTTGGTGCCAGTCCGCTGCGTATCATCTGCACCGTGCTGCTGCCGGAGGCCAGCGCGGGTCTGCTGCGCGGTCTGACTATCACCCTGGTCAGCCTGATCGGCTACTCGGCGATGGCAGGGATCGTCGGCGGCGGCGGGGTGGGGGATCTGGCGATCCGCTACGGCTACTACCGCTATGAGACGCAGGTCATGGTGGTCACCGTGGTGGCGCTGATTATTCTGGTACAGGTCGTGCAGATGCTGGGGGACTGGCTGGCCGCACGGGCCGACAAGCGAGGCCACCGCTGACTACCCGTTTTGCAGCCAGTCGTTGACCTCCTGCCACGAGCCGCGAAAGACAATCTTCGCGGCTTTCTTCTCTAACTGATAGCGGTACATCGGATCGTAATACTCCTTTAGCAACGGCACCAGCCAGCCATTGTGGCCGCGGGTGTCGCCGCGCTGCTGCTGGATCGCCAGAGCGGTATCAAGGTGCGCCCTGAGTTCGGCAAAGCGCTGCAATCCCAGACGACGGCGGATGGCGAACAGCCCGTGATGCAGATACTCCGCATAGGCCAGCCAGCCTGCCTCCTCGCCGTGTGCCGCAATAAACTCGCGCTGCATACGCACAAAATAGTCGTTATGCAGACGCGCCACGCGCAGGTCAAAAGGATCGTCCACCACCGCGATAGGCGACGCTACCATGCGATCGTACAGGCATCCCGGCAGATGGTTGCCGCCGATCGTCCGGCCTTCATCTTCCAGCACCAGGCGCGCCGCGTCGCGCTTAAGCAGTTCTACCGCCAGCGCATTTTCAAAGCTTGCCTGCGAACGCTGTGCCTGCAGCGTGCGGCCAAATGACGATCCACGGTGGCGAGCCAGATCTTCCAGATCGATGCCGTCAGGATGCTGGCGCACCAGATCGGTTTTACCGCTGCCGGTGCAGCCGCCGATCAGGATCAGCGGACGCTGGACGCGCTGCTCCGTCGCTATTATTGCCGCCTGACGCAGGGCCTTATAGCCGCCGTGAATTAACGGATAGTCAATGCCTGCCTCATGCAGCCACTGTTGTGTGATATGCGAGCGCTGGCCACCACGGGCGCAACACAGATAGCCGTCGGGATGGCGCAGGCAGGCATTACGCCATGATTGAATGCGTTGTTCGCGCGTGATGCCTGACACCAGCTGATGTCCAAGCGTTAACGCGGCCTCAGGGCCCTGGCGTTTATAACAGGTGCCGACCGCCGCACGCTCTTCGTCGTTCATCAACGGGAGATTGATTGCCGACGGCATTGCACCCTGGGCAAATTCAACCGGGGCGCGTACATCCAGCAGGGGGGTATCAGCGGTGAGGATCGCGTAATAATCCATGCCTTCGCTCATAGGACTTCCTTCTGCATATCAAAGGGCGACGTTGTACATTAGATCGCGCTATTTTACGCGTCCATTGGTGCGATGGGGCAAAAAAATGATAGGGGGAGAGGGACTACCGGGTTGCACTTGCGCATACCCGGTTTACATGACAAACAAGGCGGAAACGCTTAACCGAGCTTAGCGCACGCCCATGCGATACCGCTGGCATACTCAGGTGGTAATAGCGGCACGATCGCTTCCAGGGTTGCGCTCAGGCGGTCGGTATCGCTGTCGTTGAGGTTTAGATGTCCCACCTTGCGGCCGGCGCGCACCTCTTTATCGTACCAGTGCAGATGCACCAGCGGCAGCTTCAGCCAGTCGTAGTTCAGGTCGCTGCCGATCAGGTTGATCATCACCGACGGGGCGTTGACCACCGGATTCGGCAGTGGCAGGCCGGTGATGGCGCGCAGGTGCAGCTCAAACTGGCTGATCGACGCGCCGTTTTGCGTCCAGTGGCCGCTGTTGTGCACCCGTGGAGCCAGCTCGTTAATCAGCAGCCCGCCAGGGGTTACAAAACACTCCATCGCCATCACGCCGACGTAGCCCAGCTCGCTCATGATTGCCCCCAGCATCGCTTCGGCCTGCGCCTGCTGCTCAGCGTCAGCCAGCGGAAAAGCCACGCTGGTGCGCAGAATGCCGTCCTGATGCAGGTTATGGGTCAGGGGATAGAACACGGTGCTGCCGTCATGCCCGCGCGCGCCCACCAGCGACACTTCACCGGAGAAGTTAATGCCCTGCTCGACGATACACTCCCCGTAACACTCTTCAGGCAGCGTATCGATCTCACTGGCGCGCAGACGCCACTGGCCGCGGCCGTCGTAGCCACCCACCCGGCGCTTAACGATCGCCAGCTCGCCAAGGGCATTAAACACCTCGGGCCACTCTTCGGCGCTCGACAGCAGCTGCCACGGCGCAGTCGCCAGAGAGAGACGGTCAAAGAGCTGCTTCTGGGTCAGACGGTCGGCAATAATGGGAAAAACGTCGCGGTTAACAAACGCCGGATGGCGTGCCAGCTCGCGGGTCAACGCCGTTTCCGGCCAGCGCTCGATCTCGGCGGTGATCACGCTCTGCGCAAAAGGCACAGCTTCCGGCTCGGCATCCAGCCCCACCGGCCAGACGGCGATACCCAGCGGCTCACCGGCCTGGCGCAGCATCCGGCCCAGCTGGCCGTTGCCGAGGACGCATACCTGCTTCATGCCGCACCTCGCGGGTCCGGGTTATCCAGCACCTCGTCGGTCTGGGCATTGCGCCACTCCACCAGACGCTGATGCAGGTCACGGTCGTGGGTGGCAAGGATCTGCGCTGCCAGTAACGCCGCGTTGGCGGCGCCGGCTTTACCAATCGCCAGCGTGCCCACTGGAATACCGCGCGGCATCTGAACGATGGAGTAGAGGCTGTCAACGCCGCTCAGCGCTGCGCTCTGTACCGGCACGCCCAGCACCGGCACCAGCGTTTTGGCGGCGATCATGCCCGGCAGATGCGCCGCGCCGCCTGCACCCGCAATAATCACCTGATAGCCATTCTGCTCTGCGCCTTCGGCGAAGCTAAACAGTTTATCCGGCGTGCGGTGGGCAGAAACGACTTCAACATGGTGGGGAACGTTCAGGATATCGAGGACTTCAGCGGCGAACTGCATGGTTGCCCAGTCGCTTTTGGACCCCATCACGATGGCGATACGTACCGGATTATTGCTCGAAGACATGCGTCTAAAAACTCCTGTGGGTGTGCGGCATAACGCGTAACAGGGCACAGAGAATAGCATGGAAATCCCGCAAGGAAAACGGTTGCGCGGCTAACCTTGCGGGCAAATTGTTAAGTTATTAAAACGGAAAAGCGATAAGTTCGACCTGCTGTGAGGTGACTTTTACCATTGAACCTTCGCTATGCCAGGCGCCCAGCACGCAGCGAAACGCCGGTTCGCCGTTGGCGGTCATCTCGTGCACGGCCGGGCGGTGGGTATGGCCGTGGATAAGCCACTGTACCTTATGGCGTTCCAGCGCATGGCTTACAGCCTGCGGGTTCACATCCATAATGGTGAGAGACTTACTGCTGTTGGCCGCTTTGCTGTCGGCGCGCATCTTCGCCGCCACCCTATGACGAATAAACAGCGGTAGGGCAAGAAACAGTTTTTGCAGCCAGGGCTGGTGAACCTTAGCGCGAAATGCCTGATAGCCCGCGTCGTCGGTGCAGAGGGTATCGCCATGCATAATCAGCACCCGGCGACCGTAGAGGTCGAGCACTACCTCTTCCGGCAGCAGCGTCATGCCGCTCTCACGAGCGAAGCGCTGGCCCAGCAGGAAGTCACGATTGCCGTGGATAAAGTAGCAGGGCACGCCGCTGTCGCTCAGCGCCTTCAGGGCGGCCGCGATCTGCTGATGCAGGGGATTGGGATCGTCGTCGCCAATCCAGGCTTCAAAGAGATCGCCAAGAATATAGAGGGCGTCGGCGTCACGCGCCGTACCGGCCAGAAAACGCAGAAAACCGGCGGTGATCGCCGGTTCTTCTGTAGAGAGATGCAGATCTGCGATGAAAAGCGTCGCCACGATTACTCGCTGACGGTTACGTTTTCGATGATCACGTCTTCTTTAGGAACGTCCTGGTGCATGCCGCTGCGACCGGTAGAGACCGCTTTGATTTTGTCGACTACGTCCATGCCTTCAACCACTTCGGCGAATACGCAGTAGCCCCAGCCCTGCATGTTTTCACCGCTGAAGTTCAGGAAGTCGTTGTCTGCTACGTTAATAAAGAACTGGGCGGTTGCAGAGTGCGGGGCCTGAGTACGGGCCATCGCCAGCGTGCCACGGGTGTTTTTCAGGCCGTTGTTCGCTTCGTTTTTGATCGCGTCTTTGGTCGCTTTCTGATTCATGCCCGGCTCAAAACCGCCGCCCTGGATCATAAAGCCATTGATAACACGGTGGAAAATGGTGTTGTTGTAGAAACCTTCGCGGCAGTAGTCCAGGAAGTTCTTAACAGTTTCAGGCGCTTTGTCATCGAAAGTTTTGATTACGATATCGCCGTGATTAGTGTGGAAAGTAACCATTTTTGCATCCTGTTCCGGTAGTGTAGAGCATCGACCCAGCTGTGGGTCACGTATAGTCGCCTGTTATAGCATAACCGCAAGGTTCGATCACCTTGCAAAGGGTGCTGCTTCGGTTATCAATTATGGGTATCATACTGAGTTCATTCTCCACACACGTCTTAACGGAATCTTTGATGCTAAAAATTTTTAATACGCTGACGCGCCAAAAAGAGGAATTCAAACCTATTCATGCCGGGAAAGTGGGCATGTACGTGTGTGGTATCACCGTTTACGATCTCTGCCATATCGGCCACGGCCGCACCTTCGTCTCTTTTGACGTGGTGTCGCGCTACCTGCGTTTCCTCGGCTATGATCTGAAGTACGTGCGTAACATCACCGATATCGACGACAAGATCATCAAACGTGCTAATGAAAACGGCGAGAGTTTTGTCGCGCTGGTAGATCGCATGATTGGCGAGATGCACGCTGACTTTGACGCCCTGAACATCCTGCGTCCGGACAGCGAGCCGCGCGCCACCCACCATATTCACGAAATCATCGAGATCACCGAGCGCCTGATCGCGCGCGGTCATGCCTACGTAGCTGACAACGGTGACGTGATGTTCTCCGTGCCGACCGATCCCAACTACGGCAAGCTGTCGCGCCAGGATCTGGAGCAGCTGCAGGCCGGGGCGCGCGTCGAAGTCGCTGAGATCAAACGCAACCCGATGGATTTTGTGCTGTGGAAGATGTCCAAGCCGGGCGAGCCGAGCTGGCCGTCACCGTGGGGCGAAGGGCGTCCGGGCTGGCACATTGAGTGCTCGGCGATGAACTGCAAGCAGCTGGGCCACCATTTCGACATTCACGGCGGCGGATCGGACCTGATGTTCCCGCACCATGAAAACGAAATCGCCCAGTCTACCTGCGCCCATGACGGCGAGTACGTGAACTACTGGATGCACTCCGGCATGGTGATGGTTGACCGCGAGAAGATGTCGAAATCGCTGGGCAACTTCTTTACCGTGCGCGACGTGCTGAAGTATTACGATGCGGAGACCATCCGTTACTTCCTGATGTCCGGTCACTACCGCAGCCAGCTTAACTATAGCGAAGAGAACCTCAAGCAGGCGCGCTCGGCGCTGGAGCGTCTCTACACCGCATTACGCGGCACCGACACATCTGTTGCGGCAGCGGGCGGCGAGGCCTTCGAAACGCGCTTTATCGAGGCGATGGACGACGACTTCAACACCCCGGAAGCCTACTCGGTGCTGTTTGATATGGCCCGCGACGTTAACCGTCTGAAGAGCGAAGACATGCAGGCGGCGAACGCGCTGGCATCTCATCTGCGCAAGCTGGCTGCCGTGCTTGGTCTGCTGGAGCAGGATCCGGAAGCCTTCCTGCAGAGCGGAGCTCAGGCGGATGACGGTGAAGTAGCGGAGATTGAAGCCCTGATCCAGCAGCGTCTGGATGCGCGTAAAGCGAAAGATTGGGCTGCGGCGGATGCGGCGCGTGACCGTCTGAACGAGATGGGGATCGTGCTGGAAGATGGCCCGCAGGGGACCACCTGGCGTCGTAAGTAAGACGACGGGTTTTGTAGGCCGGGTAAGCGAAGCGCCACCCGGCATGACAGAGCCAACAGATCAATGCCCGGTGGCGCTGCGCTTACCGGGCCTACAGGGTCTGCAATCCCTCTATCTTAAGCTGACTCGCGCGTCACCAGCTGTCCGGAAAGGGTGATGCGCTGGGTCAGCAGATCCGGCTCTTTGATTTTGCGGATCATCAGCGACGCTGCCTGGCGTCCAGTCTCTTCGCTTGCCGACGATACGTAGGTAAACGAGGGCGACGTTAAGTTCACGTGCAGCATATCCTCGAAACCGACCAGCGCCACCTGCTGTGTCAGGAACACATCTTTTCCTACCGTACGACCTACCTGATGAATGCCGGAGAGCGAGCCGATCATTGCATCAGGCGAGTGGCAGAGCAGGGCGGTGATGGTGTTGTTCTTCTCCAGCAGCTGCCGGGTCGCGTGGCTCGCCGCGTGGGTCCCCTCCATGCAGGCCGGGGTAGACTCCTCCCGGGTCACCAGTCCGTACTGGGTCAGCGCGCTGCGAAACCCGGCCAGCCGCTGCTGGCGGATCAGGCTACTCTCCGTACCGCCGATGTAGGCGATGCTGCGGTGGCCGCGCTCGATCAGGTAGCGGGTGGCAAGGCTGGCGGCCTGGCGGTTATCGCGCATCACCAGGTTGCACTCCTCCTCCAGCAGCGATTGCGATACCACAACCAGCGGCAGGGGACAGGTGCGGATAAGCTTCGGCAGACGCGAGGTGGTGGCATCGGAGGCAAGATAGATCACGCCTGCTACGCCCTGCTGTTTAAACGAGAGCAGGCAGCGCTCAAGGCTGTCGCTATCGTTCAGAGGCTGGCTGAGAAAAACCATGTAGCCCTGCTTCTCCAGCTCCAGCACGGTGCTGGCCATCACCTTCACAGAAAAACTGTCGCTAAAGTCGCGCAGGATCAGGCCAATCAGGTTAGAAGTGTTGGCGCGGAGGTTCGCTGCCGCCACGTTGTGAACGTAGCCGAGCGTGTCGATCGCCTGCTGCACCTTTTCAATCGTGGCGGTTGATATTTTCCCTTTCTGGCGAAGCACCAGCGAAACGGTCGAGACAGAGACCCCCGCCAGCTTCGCGACATCAATAATGCTGACCTTCTTCAAATCCACTCCCTGAACTTAACGGCTATGCAGTCAACGATGAAAAGTCTCCTGTACGATACAGGAGACCTAATCACCTTAACAGCCTCAGGTTACTTGCCGATCATGCCCGACATGGTCTGGGCAATAAACTGCGCGCGTGCGCCGAAAATCACCTGGATGCCGTTATCGCCAACGAACACCACGCCACGCGCGCCGACACCGTTCAGGCCGTCTTTGTCCACCAGCTCGCTCTTCGCCACCTCAAGACGCAGGCGGGTGATGCATGAGCCTACCGAGCTGATATTGTTTGCACCGCCCAGCAGGGCAACGATTTCGGTCGCCAGCTCGTCATCGGTTTTATCGTTAACGTTAGCGGTCACTTCGGTGCGGCCCGGCGTCTTAACGTCGAAGCGGCGGATCACAAAGCGGAAGGTGAAGTAGTAGATCAGACCCATCGGGATGCCGACGATAATCGCGTTCAGGAAGTTGGTCTGGTAGCCGTTAAACGACGGCAGAATACCGAACGAGATGTAGTCGATCAGGCCCGCTGAGAAGGATTTCGCGATGTGCGCATGGAGCAGGTACATGCACATATACGACAGCCCGGCCATGATGGCGTTGAAGACGTAGAGCACCGGCGCAACGAAGATAAAGGTAAACTCAACCGGCTCGGTGATCCCGGTCAGGAAGCAGGTCAGCGCGGCGGAGAAGAGAATACCGGAGGCGATCTTTTTATTACGGGTATGCGCTTCATGATACATCGCCAGACAGGCGGCAGGCAGCGCAAACAGCATCAGTGGGAACTCGCCCTGCATGAACTTACCGGCATTCTGGTAGGTGTCGCTGCTGAACGACTTGACGCCATCTTCCAGCATTTTGAACCAGATAGTCTGGTCGCCGTGAATAACCTGGCCCGCCTGAGTGGTGTAGTCGCCAAACGAGTACCAGAACGACGGATACCAGATATGGTGCAGGCCGAGCGGGATCAGCGCACGTTCTACCAGCCCAAAGATAAAGGTCGACGCGGCCTGGTTATCACCGTTCACCACCACCGAGAGCGCATCGATACCCGCCTGGATATGCTGCCAGACGTAGGGCAGCAGCAGGCCGAGCAGGAACGACAGAAATGCGGTAGCGATGGCGACAAAGCGTTTGCCGGAGAAGAAGCCGAGGAACTCCGGCAGCTGCATGGTATGGAAGCGGTTATAGCACCACGCGGCCAGGATGCCACAGATTAGGCCGCCAAAGACGCCCATCTGCAGCGTCGGGATGCCGACCACCATAGCGTATTTACCGCCCTGGGAGGCCATCTCTGGGGTAATCGACAGCACCGTGCCGATGGTCATATTGGTAATAAATACCGAGACCGCCGCCGAGAGCGCGGCGATGCCGGATTCCGAGGCCAGCCCCACCGCAGAGCCGATGGCAAACAGCAGCGGCAGGTTATCAAAGATAACCCCACCGGCGTTCATCATCAGCGGCAGGTGAAACTTATCACCAAACGCCAGCAGCAGGCCGGCGGCAGGCAACAGTGAGATTGGCAGCATCAACGCACGGCCAATCATAGATAACTTCGATAGCGATTTTACGAACCCCGACAGCAGACTCATGCGGTTTTCCCCCGATTATAGAAACCCTGGTGATGGCGTTATTATTGTAATGACTTCGTTAAGTAGAACGTTTTAGTAGAACGTTTTACTTATCGTGATTTAAGCCATTGCGGGCCGCAACAGAAATCTGCTGGGAAGCCAGACGAATTTGTTATTCTTTGACGTGGATCGAGCAATGGCCCTTATGAATTAAGGGCCATTTAGGCGGGATTAATCAGTTACAGTGATACTTTGACCATCAAAGGTGACCGTTTGTCCTGCCACGATTTTACAGCGTTTGCGGGTTTCCACTACGCCATCGACGCTGACCAGGCCATCGGCAATGAAATTTTTCGCCTGCGCGCCGCTTTCGCTCCAGCCTTCCAGCTTCAGCAGATCGCACAGCTCAACGTGCGGATGTTTACCTAATGAGAACGTTGCCATCTTATGCTTCCTCTACGTCGTGATACTCTTCGCACGCCTGCAACGTATTCTGAATCAGCGTTGCGACGGTCATCGGGCCTACGCCGCCCGGAACGGGGGTGATATAGGCGGCACGTGAGGCGGCGTCTTCGTACACCACGTCACCGACCACTTTGCCGCTTTCGAGGCGGTTGATGCCGACGTCAATAACGATCGCCCCCTCTTTGATCCACTCTCCAGGAATAAAGCCCGGCTTGCCCACGGCGACGATCAGCAGATCGGCGTTCTCTACGTGCTGGCGCAGGTTTTTGGTAAAGCGATGGGTGACGGTGGTGGTGCAGCCGGCCAGCAGCAGCTCCATGCTCATCGGGCGGCCCACGATGTTAGATGCGCCGATCACTACGGCATTCAGCCCGTAGGTGTCGATGTTGTAGCGATCCAGCAGGGTAACGATCCCGCGCGGGGTGCAGGGGCGCAGGCGCGGCGCGCGCTGGCACAGGCGGCCCACGTTGTAGGGGTGGAAGCCATCGACGTCTTTGTCCGGCGCGATACGTTCCAGCACCTTCACGTTATCGATACCTGCCGGCAGCGGCAGCTGTACCAGAATGCCGTCAATCTCACGGTCGGCGTTGAGTGTGTCGATCAGGGTCAGCAGTTCAGCTTCGCTGGTGGTTTCCGGCAGATCGTACGAGCGGGAGATAAAGCCCACCTCTTCACACGCTTTGCGTTTGCTGCCAACGTAAATCTGCGATGCAGGGTTGCTGCCGACCAGCACAACGGCCAGCCCGGGGGCGCGTAATCCTGCCGCAACGCGGGCTTTCACTTTTTCCGCAACCTCAGAGCGCACCTGCTGCGCAATCGTTTTACCATCAATAATCTTTGCTACCATCAGAGAGAAGATTCCATCTGTAAATTGAAGTAGAGGGGATGGTGTATAGTGTGTCAGAAGCGCGCCGTGCTGTCAGTTAACGTTTGCATTATTCATGCGTGAGAGGGGCCTAAAGTGCGGCTCGATGCTCATTTCAACAGCATCTGACCGCAAAGCCATTGACTCACCGGGCGTTGACCGTATAATCCCAGGCGTTTCCACCGTTTAGGTGGAGCATCTCGCGCAATGCGCCCTTAGCTCAGCTGGATAGAGCAACGGCCTTCTAAGCCGTAGGTCACAGGTTCGAATCCTGTAGGGCGTGCCATTAGTATTCAATGAGTTACTGAAGCTTCAAGCCTGCCTGATCTTCTCCCTGTGTCGTATTTGTGTCATTGTTACCAAAAATCACGTCAATTTTCCGGGCATGCTCGCTCAGATGATTGGACGCAAGATAGGCTTACTTGTTTTCCAGGGAGTGACAATGTCTGACCAAACCTACTGGAACCGCATGGTTCCCGAACTGACCGTAACGGATTTCCCCGCCTCGCTGCACTTTTACGTCGAGATCCTTGGATTTTCTGTCATGATCAGACGTCACGATCCGGAGTTTGCCTACGTTTGTATAGGCGAGGCGCAGCTGATGCTTGAGCAGTACCACGATAGCGGTTGGAATACGGCTAAACTTGTCCGGCCGCTGGGACGGGGCGTAAATTTTCAAATTGAAGTAGATGATGTCGCGCCGATTGTCGCCCGCCTGCAGGCCAATGGCATCGCGCTATATCGTACCCTTCGCGATAACGCTTACAGCACAGGCGACACAGAGGCGTGTCAGCGGGAGTTTCTGGTGCAGGATCCTGACGGCTATCTTCTCCGTTTCAGCCAGTACATCGACTAGTCACCCATCTTCGCCAGCAGCGGCCCGGCGCACCCTTTCGGCGTTTCCATCGCCTGCTGCTTCTCTGTATCGCTAAGCTGCTCCCAGGCGTGAAGCATCTTCTTGCCTAGCGACGGAGAGAAGTGTGTTTTCTTCAACGCATAATCCGAATTGCCGCCTTCGATCATCTGCTCCATTTCGGTCAGTCCAGCCGCAGGAGAGCTGCTTTTTACGGTGCACAGTACCGAGGCGTACCAGGCCTTATCCTCATCGCTATAGTGCGGAACCAGCCACCAGGCCAGCAGTGCAACAAGGGCAATAAGCAGAATAACAGTGCGGGGTTTAACTCTTTTCATATCAGTAACGACAGCCTTAAAAAATGTGCCGATAGTATAGCGCCTTTGCTTAAACAGAAGGACTACGGTAATGCCTGCTACACTCGCATAAGGTTATCTTGTGGAGGACACATGAAATTAGGCTTCGCTTGTAAGTTTCTGGACCCGGATTTAAAGCAGCGTTTCCCCTTTAAAGCCACTACCCGTACGCGATTTTTGAGTCTGGAGAGCGAAGAGCGATCAAAGCTGATCTACACGCTGTCAGCGACCAACCTGACCAACCTCTATCTGCTTTTTCAGGAGCTGGCCCAGTTGCCGCCCGCGCTGCGGATGATGCGCATCGGCAGCGATCTGCTGCCGCTCTATACCGTGCCCGAGGCCACGGCGCTGTATAAGGAGTTCTTGCCGGAGCTCTATCCGCTGTTCACCAAATGCGGTGATTTCGCCCGGGCCAACGATATCCGCCTCTCGTTTCACCCTGGGCAGTACTCGGTGCTCGCCTCAGACAATGTGCTGGTAGTGGAGCGCGCCCTGGAGGATGTGGAGTACCATGCTCTCTGCGCGACGCTGATGGGCTATGGCAAAACCTTCCAGGACTTCAAAATCAACATCCATATGAATGGCAAAGCCGGATTTGCCGGGTTTAAAAGCGCGTTTGGCAGGCTCAGCCCGGAGGCCAGGCGGATGCTAACCGTCGAGAACGACGAGATCTCCTGCTCGCTGGATGATGTCCTCCAGGCGCAAGCGCTCTGCCCAATCGTGGTGGATATTCACCATCACTGGGTGAAGGAGGGGGCGTTTATCCAGCCCAACGATCCGCGTATCGCGCAGGTTAAGGCCTCCTGGCGGGACGTCAGGCCAGTGATGCACTACTCCATTTCGCAGGAGGGGATTATCCCCGAGCAGGGCTTCCCGGATCAGAGCAGCCTTGGCGTGCCGAAAACCAAACTCAGGGCGCACTCGGACTTCTTCTTCAACCCGACGCTCAACGATTGGGCGCTCTCGTTTGCGGATTTTGACATCATGTGCGAGGTGAAGATGAAAAACCTCGCCCGCGACCGGCTCTATAAGTATGCGCAGTCCAGGGCGGAGTAGTGTTATGCGGGGCGATTACTCCCCCTCCATCCCTTCGCCGCTTTCGCCTTTCTCCCAGGCTACCCGACGATGGAACATTCTTTTCAGTGCACGGCCAACGGTGTTAAACCAGCCCGTCGGACGTGGGTCGGCGAGCATACTCAGGGCGCGGGCATAGTCGAGCACCAGTCCCGGCGTCCAGGCCATCGTCTCTGCGCGTTTGCGCAGCTGGAGGGCCACCCACAGCTCCGGCGTGGACATCAGCTTACCCATCGCCATCCAGAACCCGCGCGCCTGCCACAGCCGTCCGACCGATCCCTCCAGCGCGGCTTCTAGCGCCCGAGCCACGGTGCTGGAGCAGTTCCGATGCGTCAGATTGTACGACTCATCCTGACGATAGCGCTCCCAAAACGCTGCCAGCCGCGCCTCGCTGTAGTTACGGATGCGCACCTTGCGTGTCGATGGGCACCACTGTACCGACTCCGTGGCATAGTCCGGCTGAAACTCTCCCGGCACGTCGTTTTCCGGTGTAGCACGTAGCGTACGGGCAAACGCATCTGGTGAGCGGTCGATCTGTACGGCGGGGTAGAGGCTGATATAGATGCCGCCGGGGGACTCCAGCGCGGCATGGCCGGTGGAGATGACGCCGTTGCGATCGACGGCGGCGATATAGCGGCTGATAACCGGGCGCGGAACGGCCTCGCTTGCGGCGGAGCCCACCGGGGTCCAGACATGAACGGTCAGGGCTTTTTCATCGTCGTCCGGCGGCCCTTCCCACTCCACCACGGCGGGAGGAGGCGTATCCGTCTCCGCCATAAACTCTTCACCCTTCAGGCCAGGGTTAGCCGCGGCCCGTTTGACGCGATTCGCGAGGATAAACAGGTTCCAGCCGGCAAAGGCGAGCACCAGGCCCAGGCAGTAGGGAACGGTGCCGGCATAGTCAGAGGGCCAGGGCTGAAAGAAAAACAGGGCCAGCACGATCTCGACGATCCCGCCCCACAGCGCAGGCCGCCAGCGTTGATAGCGGACGACAACCGCAGAGGCGATCTGCAGCGCGCCATCAAACAGGAAGAGCAGGCCGAAGATGATCGACAGCAGAAAGTTACCATCGTGGTTCCCGGCGAGGATCAGTACCGCAGCAAGAGAGAAGGCTGCGCCCTTGACGTAGCGCAGAATACGCTGGCCGCCCATGCCGCTGTGGGCCACCATCAGCGTCGCGCCGCCTTCAAACAGCAGCAGCGAGGCAAAAAGCTCAATGGGGAAGAATAGCGCGCCGTCCAGCGCGTCGATAAACAGCACTACGCCTGCGGTAAGCGTTACCCAGCCGAAACGGCGCAGCCCGCGCCAGTGCGATCGCAGAAAATCAATGCCAAGCAGGATCAGGGTTAGCCGCATCATAGGCGCGTATCCGCAATAGACTCTCCCTATTTATAACCTGGCCGCTGGCAGCGTGCGCAATGAATCGTCTATTTTACAATCATCGCTGGAGGGTACATCACGCTCCCGCCACTCGCTGCGGAAAGCGCTCCAGCAGCCAGTCGATAAACACGCGTAGCCGGTGCGTGACGTGACGGCTCTGCGGATAGACTACATGAAAAGGATAGGGCGCAGGCCGCCACGCTTTGAGGATCTCCACCAGCGTGCCGTTGCGCAGCGCTTCAGCCGTCGAATAGCTAAAGGTCTGAATAACGCCCAGTCCCGCCAGGCCTGCCGCCAGATGGGCATTACTCTCATTAACGCCGATACGATGATCGACCTTAATGTCCGTTTTCTCGCCGTTATGCTCGAAGCGAAAAGGGAAGGCTCTGCCGTTTTGTGGGGAGAGATAGCTTACCAGCCGGTGGCCGTTTTTTAGCTCCTCCGGGTAGGCGGGCGTGCCGAAGGCTTTAAGGTACTCCGGCGTCGCACAGGTAATCAGCGTTGCCGAGCCAATATGGCGGGCAATAAGGGACGAGCTCTCCAGCGGGCCGCCGCGGATCACGCAGTCGACGTTATCGCTGATCAGATCGACGGCGCGGTCGGACACCCCCAGATCGATGCGGATATCCGGATAGCGCGTCATAAACTCGGGAAGGATAGGGATGAGCACGTCGCGGGCGGTAGATCCGCCGATATCGATGCGCAGCAGCCCGCGCGGCTTGCTGCGGGCTGCGCTAAAGGAGGTATCAATATCTTCCAGGTCGCGCAGGATGCGGGCGCTCTTTTCATAGTAGTCGCGCCCTTCGGGGGTGACCGTCACGCGCCGGGTAGTGCGCTGCAAAAGGCGCACGCCAAGGTGCGCCTCCAGCTCCTGAATCAGCTTGCTGACCGTAGCATTGGGCATCTCCAGCGAGTCTGCCGCCCGGGTGAAGTTACCTGCCTCTACTACCCGGGCAAAAGCCCGTATCGCTACCAGCTGATCCATTTATAATCCCCGTTTGTCATATTACGGCTGATTATATACGGTCCGTTGCTTCATCCTCATCCGCAATTAAGACAACCTTGCCGATATGCGTCCCCTCATCCAGTAACCGGTGAGCATCGGCCGCCTCCGCGAGCGGGAACGTTTTGTAGATTTGCGGTTTAAGCTTCCCGGCCTCAATCAGCGGCCAGACGTGGTCGTTAAGCTCTTCAATGATTTCAGCTTTAGCGGCGGGCGAGCGCGAGCGCAGGGTAGAGCCGATATGCATCAGCTGCTTGGTGAGCATCGGGAACAGGTTGAGCTCTTTAGCTGGGCCGGCGAGCACGCTAATCTGCACGATACGCCCGTGCATTGCCGCTGCCTCATAGTTTCGCGCAACATAATCACCCGCGATGATATCAAGGATAATGTCTGCCCCATGCCCGTCGGTCACCTTTTTGGTCACCTCGACAAAGTCCTCTTCTTTATAGAGCACGGCAACGTCCGCGCCGAGCTTCAGGCTGGCCTGACGGTGTTCATCGGAACCCACGGTAGTGATGACCTTCGCTGCGCCAAAGGCTTTCGCCAGCATGGTGGCCGTGGTACCAATGCCGGACGCGCCGCCGTGGATCAGGATAATATCACCGGCTTTAAACTGGCCGCGCTGGAACATGTTAAGCCAGACCGTCATAAAGGTTTCCGGCAGCGCCGCCGCTTCGACAAAGTTCAGTCCGGGCGGCAGGGGCAGGGTATTGCTCTCATGGGCAGTGCAGTACTCAGCGTAGCCGCCGCCGGTAATCAGGGCGGCAACCCGGTCTCCCGGCGCGAAACTTTGCACCTCAGCGCCAACGGCAACCACGACACCTGATACCTCCAGGCCTGGGATATCAGACGCCCCTGGCGGCGGCGCATACTGCCCCTTACGCTGCAACACGTCCGGACCGTTAACCCCTGCGGCAACGATGCGGATCAGCACTTCGTTCGCCTGCGGAGAAGGCACCGGGCGCGTTGTCGCCTGCAGAACCTCCGGCCCGCCGGGCTGGGTAATGTCAATCGCGGTCATGGTGTCGGGCGTAGTATGCGTTTGTTCAGACATCTCTTTCTCCTGTGGTCTTTTACCCTATTATGGTTCAGGAACCACAGGTGAGTTTGTTATCGCTTGCTCTTAATCATAATCCACAACGACTTTAACCTTGCTTTGGACCTTGCCAGTAAACACTTTATTACCATAGCGGGCATAGCGGAGCTGTAGATTAAGTGGATAAGTACGGCCATTCAACAGTTCACCGCCTCGACTGGCGAGCGTAAATTTTTGCGTAGGCTGAAAAGTGATATCCTGACCATTATTTTTTAACTCAAATCCAACTTCCCCAGCGCTTCCCGACTCTGTTCCCAGCTCATTCTGTAAAACGTTGCCGCTGAGCGTGCTGATGGGTTCAAAATGGTAATGAATATTACTGGTCGCAACGCCAGTAGTACTGCTGCATTGCAACTCCGGCTGTTTTGTTGTCGGTGCAGCGAAAGCATTATTGGCAATGTCCTGGTAGCTAATACTCGGCGCAGCGATCTCCTGGTTTTTAAAAGTACAGGTGGTGGGCGTGAATTTAGCGAGCACTTTAATTCGGTTGCGGTACTCATGTGTATTATTGTCATGCCCTGCAAGACAGGAGATTGTGTCACAGGATTGTGGCTTTATAATCATATAGTTTATTAAATCAAATGCTGTGTTAGTCTCGATTGTACCTGTAACATTTCCAGTATAGTTAGTTAGTACACTATACGTTAATACATATTTAAATGTGTTCAGCTCTATCGCTTTATGGGTAACGTGTGAAAACGTCGATCCATTAAATGCGCCCGACTTAGTGGTTGCCCCCGCTTTCAATGATATTTTAATTGCAATATTATGCGTTGAATTACCGATCTTATAGTAGTAATCTGTATTATGTGCCGTGGAGAGGTTGAATATATTAGGTGTCCAGCCGCCGCCTAAGCATTTAAAATCAGGACTGCTGCTAGACAGATTTATAATGTTTTCTTTTGTGGCTGAGCCTGCGTCCAGATCAAGAGTGATGGTTTCTGAAGTAACACTCGGCTGCTTCTCAGTTCCCTCTATATAGCAGTAAGCCTGAGCCTGAAAAACAGCAAACACCGTAATAAGTGCCAGTAAAATACGCATAGTCATTCCTTTTAGCGGCAAGTATAAACTTTGCTTTCGTCGATTGTTTTACCGAATGTGATGGTACAGAAGAGACTCTGCTGTTTATCCGTAGCGACATGCACAGACTGCGGCACGCTATCAGTACGAATAAATAGCTGGCTGCCCTGGGCGACTACGCCTACATTCTGGCCCGCATCGTCTTCTACTTCATAGCCAAAGGTCAGCGGAGAACCGTCCGGGCGTCTGGCTGTGAAAAGGTGCGGCTTACGACTGTCCGTATCAAACTTAGCCAGCACGACCGCGCCACGATAGGGCACAATACCTTTGCGATTGCCGTTTAACGCGACGTCACTTTCGGTATTGGAGGTATCCAGCAACAGGGTATTTTCACGGTAGGGGGTTAAGCTGCTATAGATCGCTTTACCTTGCTTACTGGTGGTATTGAATTTGTTGCCCTGTATTGCAGCGCCTTCCAGCCCCGGCGCATCAATAATGGCAAAGGTCTCGGTGAGGGAATGAGTTAAATTAACGCCACCGCTCCAGGCCACCACGCCGCCCTGAATGCTACCGCTGGCCTGGTTATAGTGATTAGACTGGCTATAGCTACCGTCAAGGGTAGCGAAGGGGGCGTGCCAGGCGAGGTTCGCACCTGCGGCGGTTTCGTGATCCTGCCGCTGGTGGCTCAGGTTCACGCCATAATTAAATTGATCCCTGTCGCCTGCAATACCGTTAATATTGGTGTTATTCGACTGGTAGCCGTCATCATCAAAGGTAGTGCTGTTAGAGACGTACAGGTCGCGCCGTGGCGTGGCGATATCATCACCCCACGAGAAAGGAATCGAGAAGTAGATATTAAACCGTTTATCTTCCCGGTCATCCTCATCGTAGGACTGGCTGACGGAGAGGGTATAAGTAACGCGTGACCAGCTGTTCGAATAGCTTAGCTGGACATCGTTGCGGGTTCCGCCCCGCTGCCAGTAGTCGCGCCATAGGGCGCTGCCGGAGAGCGAACCCCAGCCCGTGGGCAGCGCCTGGTTAACGGCCAGCGAGAAGCTGTTTTTACGGCCAAAGTCGTTTTGGTAGTAGTCGGCAATGTCATACACATCGTCATCGTCACGATGGTAGCTATTTTTATTGTTGGCCCAGACGTGATCATTAAAGGTGCGGTAATCTTTCGAAGAGTAGCGCCATGCGGCCATTGATAGCTGGGTGCCGGTAGGCGACAGATATTTACTCCATGCAACCTGATAACTCTGGCCATCATAGGTCTTGCCATCGTCCTGGCTGCTGTGGGAGCGAGTGACGTCCAGCGAGATAGCCCCTATGCGAGTATTCCAGCCGCTACCTACCAGGAAAGCATTATAGTCATCCGCCAGCATCGTACCGGTGTAGAGCGTTATCAGGTTATTGACGCCGTACTGCCAGCTTCCCTGCATAAAATCTGACTGGTTACTGGCTCCCTCAATATGGCTACGTCCAGCAGAAACGTCATATTTTACCACGCCTGGCTGCAGCATTTTCGGCACGCTGGAGAAGGGCACCAGGTAGTGCGTCGTCGTACCATCCGCCTCTTTCACCGTAACGTCCAGGTCGGCTCCGCCGCCCGCCAGCTGTAAGTCATCAATAGCAAACGGGCCGGGAGGAACTTCGCTCTGATAGACCACAAAGCCGTTCTGTTCCACGGTAACTAACGCATTGCTCTGGGCAATCCCGCGTACCACTGGCGTGAAGTTCTGCTTAGAATCAGGCAGCATCTGCATATCACGCCACAGCCGGACGCCGTTAAAGCGCACTGCGTCAAACAGTTCGCCGTCGGTATACATATCCCCGGCGCGGACGGTGCTCAGAATTTCAGGAATGCCACGCTCCAGATAGAGCGTATTGCTCTTCCACTTACCCTGGCTATCGTCGGTTTTGGTGTAGTTGGTGCTGGAGTGCAGCTGGAAACCCAATAAATTCAGGCCGCTGTTAAAATTGATATAGCTGCTCTTACTCGTGCCGTTCTGTTTGTAGTCGCTGTAGTACTGGCTGGCATAGTAGGATGTGTAGAAGGCATTAATCCCACGATCCCAGGTTTCCGGCGGCATGTAGCCACGCTCGTGGGCGTTAACCCAGGCCTGAGGAACGGTGAGTTTGAGCGCAAGCTGGCTGAGGTCATAATTAACGCTGCCACCCTGTACAGCGTCACTGAGTACAATGCACTCTTCCGGCTTCAGGTTTTTAAACGCCTCGGTTTTAATACCTATCTGCTGTAGCTGAGAGAGAGGTAAGCAGGTTTTATCAGGATCATCAGCCACAACCAGACTGTAACGCCCGCGCCATTCATCATTGAGATAGATATCCAGATCGTATGCCCCGGGAAGGGGTTTATCGCCTTCAAGCGCCAGATCGGATGTTTTTGATCCTTTTATTCCCCCATGCAAAAAATGGGTGTCGAATGTTTCAGCTCGGGCAGAAGCAATATGCAAAAGCAAAGAGGAGATAATCCCCATCGTAATGAGGTTAAATTTATACATGGCGGCTTCCCTGACTATTAATTGCTTTTAATATTTTCTCGCAAGTAATTTCCGTAATCATCAATAAGCGTGACGGTATACTGATTAGCAGCTGGTGCTCCAGGTAGATTTACCCTGGCATGCGGTGCCAGTAACAGCGTCACGTTATTAATTTTTACCGTGCTTTTAATTTCAGTAATAGTTAGCCAGTTTGCAGAGGTATTTTCAACGGCCAGGCCATTGTTAGAGCGTGTGATATGCAATTTAGAAAATGTCTCTTTATTCACGCCCGGTAGGCTGGTTGGGCGATAAATAAGCTTGATCCTGTTTTGCAGAGCAAATTTTAGCTTATTTTTTTCAGAGCCGCTGTCAGAGTTGGGAGGGATATCCAGTACGTTAAGATAGTAGAGTGATTCCCGATCCTGAGGTAAATTTGCTTTCAGAAATTTAATCTTTAGCTGTTGCCCGGCATTGCCGTTGACCTTAACGACGGGGGGCGTCAGGAGAAAGGGGACCTGCAGCTTCTCCGGTGGTGTCTGCGTATCGCCATCGTCAATCCATGCCTGCACCAGCGCGCTGCGATCGCCTTGATTCATGAGCTGAACGGTGACCTCTTTCTGTGCAGCCGGGTAGATAACCCGCGTTCCGTAGATATAAACGCCGCCCCATGCTGGCAATGCTGCTACGGCCAGCAGAGCGGCAAAAATCCTTTTCATAATCCTGTCTCCGCAAGAAAAACCCGGCAGAGGCTGCCGGGGATGGTAATCAGTCTGTTACAACGGTAAAGGTAACCGTTGAATCTACGGCACCTGCGGTTACATTATTGCCGGGCGCACGGGCGTATTGAGCGAAAATATCAAAAGTGTATTCGCCATTGTCATTTTTTACGGAGGAAATGGGAGTGGTTCCGTCGCTGTTAATACGTGTGCCGTTGATAAAGATGGCATAGCCAACGCCCGTAGCTTGACCGGTTCCTCCCACAGTTTTAGTCACGCTCTTATCACCGGTGACAGCAAACTGATCGGGAAGGAATTTAAGAGTAGGTACTTCAGTTCCGGCTGCGCATTTCACTTTAAAAGATGTGCTGGTTTTATTCTGATAGCCTACATAGGCATCCCCTGCATTAAGATTATCCATAGCATCGAGACCGATTTGATTCATAGGGATCTCTGCCGACTGGGCGCCATTTGCAAAATGGCAGGTTGTGCCTTTTATAAATCCATTAATAATCAATGTGCCCATGTCACTATCTGGTACAGTTTCAGCAAAAGCAGCAGGTGCAGCAAATGAGACAGCTAATACAGCGGCAGTAATAAGTGATTTTTTCATTTTATTTTCCTTAATGTATTGAGTCCTAAACCACGAGAGAGTTATTTCTGACAAGGAAACAATTGCACACAATATGAAATGCGGCAAATTAAAGGATACAATTTTTTGACATAAAGCAATTTATGTCACTTATTATATTTGGTGTGATTATATTATTGATGAGTTATTCATTCATATAATAAATAACTGTAATTAACCGAGAGTAAAAGAACGGGCTGTCCTGACACAACCCGTAGAGAATCTTTTTTTATACGTCAATAATCAATCCCAGGCGCTTACGATCACTTTTCGATTTTCATCACCCGGCAGGGAGACGACCTGAGTGGAGACGCCGCGCTGTACGCCTGGCTGACCGTCAGTTTTAAGCGTGTTAACGGTAAACGCAGGGGGAACAACCATACCCGAAATAGAGAGCGTAGCGGTATCTGAAGCCTGAGCATAAACCGCACTGCTCAGCATTGCCGAGGCGACCAAAGTAAGAGCTATTTTCATAAATGTGGAACCACATCAAAAGGCAGGGGATCCTAAGATAGGGCGTTTTTTATTCGGGGTCAATGTATGCTGAAAAGTGATCAGATTTGTCACGGCCAGGCACTGCCTGGCCGTAAGAGAGGATTAAGATTCAGGCGGTAACCGTCCCTCCTCGATAAACTCATCGTCTAGCTCGTCGGCGTTGCCCTGATGATCTTTCCCGGAGAGCAGGTTCCAGCAGGCCAGGAACAGCGCGGCGATCAGCGGCCCAATCACAAAGCCGTTAATGCCATAGATCTCCAGACCGCCCAGGGTAGAGATAAGCACCAGGTAATCGGGCATTTTGGTGTCCTTACCGACCAGTACCGGGCGCAGCAGGTTATCCACCAGCCCGACGATAATCACAAAGAAGCCGACAATAAAAAAGCCCTGCCAGATCTGACTGGTAGCAAAAAGGAAGATGGCCGCAGGCACCCAGATAATCGCTGAGCCCACCGCAGGCACCAGCGACAGGAAAGCCATCAATGCCCCCCACAGCACGCTACCATCGATACCAACAATCCAGAAGCCGATGCCGCCCAGTATGCCCTGCAGTACGCCAATGACGACGGTACCCTTAACGGTCGCACGGGAGACGGCGGCGAATTTCGCAAACAGGTGATGCTTTACATAGCGCGAGAGGGGCAATGACTCCAGTGCCTGGTTAACAATATAGGGCCCGTCCTTCAACAGGAAAAAGAGCAGGTAGAGCATAACGCCAAAGTTAATGGTAAAGCTGAAGGTGCTCTTGCTGATAAGGAACGCGCTGCCGGCAAGGTACTGCCCGCTCTTTAATGCCACCTGCGACAGCTGCTGCTGGATCTGCGTAGCGTTGTTCAGATCGTGATCGGCCAGAAACTGCTGTGCCCAGCTGGGCAGGTGAGCCACCAGATCGGCAACCACCACCGGGAACTGAGTATTGTTGTCCTGCAGCTTGGTGTAAACCGTATTGGCCTCAAACGCCAGCGACGAGAGAATGATCGCCAGAGGAGTAAAAACGATAAGACAGATAATCAACACCGTTAGCAGGGAAGCAATCCCGTTGCGCCCGGCGATCCTGTCCCGCAGTCGGTTTTTGAGCGGCTGGAATATCACCGCCAGAATCGCCGCCCATAAAATAGCCGAGTAGTAGGGCGTCATGATGTCGAAAAATGCCAGCGTGACGACCAGCAATATCAGGATGAAAAAGCCTTTTGTTAATCCCTTAAATCTCATATTTACTTCTCCGGTATGTGATGCACTTCTCGAAATATAGAAGGTACTGAGGAGATTACCATTTTCAGCTGCGGGAAAAAGAAACTTGCGTCTGGCACTGGCTGGCAAGGCTCATTTCTGGCGTCGGGTAACGGAAGTGGCTACGCTAAAATAACCCCCTTTATTTTGGAGGAGAGACCATGCCGGACGTAACCGACTCAACCTCTGTTCTGCTGCTAGCCGCTAATGACTGGGTGCCGAATAACCCGTATTTGCCTGTGCTTATTTATCGCCAGATATTTATCCCTGACGAGAGTGCTGTTCAAACGGCGCAGCAGCTGTTTGAAAAAAACGGCTGGCCTGCGCAGTGGGTTGATGGCATTTACCCTTACCATCATTACCACAGCAATGCTCATGAGGTGCTGGCCGTTGCTCGCGGTGACGCTCTGCTTATGCTGGGTGGCCCGGAGGGGCAGGAGGTGGCTGTACGCGGCGGCGATATTGTGCTGCTGCCTGCGGGAACGGGTCACTGCAATCTGCGCAGCAGTGACGATTTCACCGTGGTAGGAGCCTACCCGCCGGACCAGCAGTTTGATCTCTGTCGCGGGGCACCCACTCAGCAAATGCTGGACGCGATTGCCAAGGCGCCATTCCCACACCGTGACCCCGTTTATGGAAATGCAGGGCCGCTTATTGACTACTGGATAAAGATTTAAGCAGCGCTAACATATTAGTAATAGCATATTTTGCACTTTGAAAAATGTATTGCTATACCATCGCCAGTTTTTGCTAATAGACTCACAAAAATTATCTCTATAATTAATAAATAGCGCTTTACAAATGTAAATCTGTGTAATTATTACCCACTCAGACTCGATATATTCTGAAAATAATGTGGTTTACTGTTGGATACGCTATAAAAGGTAAGTGATATATAAGTTTTCATAACAAAGCATGATAGCCAGAGGCATGTATGCAGATAATCTATTTTAAAGTGGAATGCCTATTCCCGGAGCTTTTACCCTCTTCGACAGTTACTCTAAAATAGGTAGTGTTAACAAGAGAGAATGAAGTTATATCAACTTTTTCTAACTTAAAAATTAATAGCTTACCCTTTTATAGCTTCCATTTAGTCCCTGTTGGGTTCAGAAAAATTGAACATGCTATTAAAGGCGAGCCGGGTAAGCATTTACAGTTCTCCTCAGGTTATCTGCCCTCAGGTGAATACCGGGTTGAAACGCCTGCCGGTGAGAAAATGCTCGGTTATGATGCGCTTACGGGCCTCTGGCGGCTGGTTGACGAGAATGAGGAGGAGAGATACCTCACGACCAATGAGTTTATTTCACGAAGTTTTTCGATTATTCGGCCTGTGAAATTAGTTTATCGCAATCGTCGGGATATTATTTGCTGAGCAGAACTCTTACCTGTTTTAAAATATAATATATTTTGCCTGCGGGGTTATCCCGCGCGCAGGCTTTCATGTAATGACGAAATAGCGGCTGGTTTAATTGCTTGGTGAAATAGTGACTCATGTAAAGCAACCTGGTTACGGCCGCGTTTTTTTGCTGTATATAGCGCAACATCAGCTGCGCTATAGAGGGCTTCAAAATCGCTGTAGCGCGTACCAAGGCTAACCCCAAAGCTCGCCGTAACATATTGCTGGGCAAGGCAGTCCAGCGGGGAGGCATTAAGCGACGCGTGAAGATAGCGCGCAATAATTACCGCCTCTTCCAGCCGGGCATAGGGTAATAAAATCGTGAACTCTTCGCCACCTACCCGGCCAATAGATGCCTGCGAGGGGAGGGCATGGCGTATACGCGAGACCAGAGAGCAGATGACTTTATCGCCCATTGGATGGCCGTATTCATCGTTTATGCGTTTAAAGTGATCGATATCCAGCAGGATCAGCGCTACGTTGCCCTGCGTGAGCGCGCGGTTAATGTGGTTAATGATCGCGCTGCGGTTATAAACGGCCGTAAGCGGATCGTGTGTCGCTTCATACTCAAGGCGGGCTGCCAGCTTTTGCAGCTCCTCGTTCATGCGCGTTAATTCGCGCTCGGCCCGATCGCTACGGGAGATCAGGCGATAAGACTGGCGGATGAGCCGCTGATAGTGTTTTGCCACCGTCCACAGCTTTTCACGACACTCTTCGGCAGGTAGCCGCGCATCGGCGGCGGCTACCCGGGCGTCTTCCAGGACGGCGTACTCCTCCTGGAATAGCTCGTTAATATCTAACATGCGTTAAGGTCCGGCGTTAAAAAGACAGCAAGCGCGGGAAAATCAAGGCTGACCTCCTGGCCAAATTCTTCAGAAATATCGTCATCCGCATCGTAATACCAGTGCAGCTCGCAGGCTTTACCTCGTTTCGCGAAGCCGTTGAGTGACTCGAAAAACTCAAACAGCAGTTTGGTGCTGGAGCTGTTGAAGTAGCTCAGGGCAACGTGTAGCTGCAGCGGAGCCGATTCGGCAGGGATCTCCTGCAGCCAGCTCTCTACGGCCTGCAACAGCGGGCGGAAGAAGGCGGCGGCATTTTCCGGGTAGGCTTCACCTTTTAGCACCAGACGATGCGCCGCAAAGTCAAAGTTCACTTCCGGTGTGGCAGAGGTTGCTGCAAGCACAATCGCGGTGGGCAGTGTGGTATCAGTCATGGCAAAAGGTGGCCTTTAGGTGAAAGGCGGACAGGGAACTGGCCGCCAGAGGATGAATGCGGTACTCCAGCGGTTCGCTGGTATCTCGCGCCATAGTTAACAGACCGATATTGGCCCCTTTGCTGGTCGCGGGTGCTTCACTGCGTAAGTTCTGTTTCCAGGCCTGCTTAATTTCCGCCTGGGTCATCGTGCGCAGCATGTCGAGGTTATTCTGCAGCAGAGAGGACTCTTCGTATCCCACCAGGTTAGCCGTTTCCAGATAGTAGTTGGCCCGATCGGTATGCAGACAAAGCGAGCCGAAGCGCAGCTCCTCTTTATCTGTGCCAATGTAACGCTCGTCGCCGGAGTAGCGCACAATGTTTTGCCCCATCTCAATAAACACAGAGAAGAGCCGGCGGCGCAGCGGCAGGGAGGATTCGTGCTTATCCAGCCATGCCCGCACGACGTCACCCATCGCCACGATATGCTGCTGCGAAAAATAGCCGGTATAAAATAGCTCTACCGCACTCTGCCTCTGTAGCGTAATTAACGGCAGCAGAACCGCCTCTTTGACCTGCAGGTCATTAAATTTCATGTTATCTCTCACCAGCGAAAACCAAACCACGTCATGTCATCACGCGACGCTTCCTTATCTTGCCAGGCCTGGAGCCCCTCCAGCAGCACACCAGAGAGGGCGCTCATTGGCAGAGATCGGTTCTGTAATAACAGAGACTGAATGCGTTTCTTACCAAACATAATGCTGCGCTCGCCGCCAATCTGATCCGTCACGCCATCGGTAACAACCATCATCTGATCGCCAATGCGCAACGGGCGCTGGAAGCGACGCCACTGCTGGTCCGCAGGCGTATCGGTATAGCCAAGGCCTTTTCTGTCGGACTCAAGCATGCTGACCTCTTCATCTTCTACGCCCAGCATAAAGGCGTGCATCCGTGCATTGGCCCAAATCAGCTGCGCGTTAACGCTGTCGGCATAAATGGCGATGGCATCGCAGCCATCATTAGACTGATTAAGGTCGGCGCTGGGATGCAGCTGGCTCAGGGTCTGCTTAATGTGGCGATTGACGATCGCCAGCAGGCGTTCCGGCTCATTCGCCGGGGCCAGAGTGAGCGCCTTCTCCAGCGCAGAGGCGAAGATAAAGGTCATAAACGCGCCGGGAACGCCGTGGCCGGTACAGTCGGCAATCACCACCAGCCAGCCGTTTTCGTCGCGCTGAAAAGCGTAGATGTCGCCGCCCACGCAGTCTCGCGGCTGCCAGTAGAGGCACCACTCGTTGAGACTCTCCTCGATGCCCTGCCGCGAGCGGCTCAGCATCGACTCCTGGATCACCCGCGCATACTCAATGCTCTGCATGATCTGGAAATGCTGCTTGGCCTGCAGATCGGAGACCGTTTTGATCAGGTCAATACCCAACCCGATACCTAAATAGTGTCCCTCATCGGTCAGGATAAAGCCTTCGGTCACCGCCTTATCGCCAGTTTCGATTACCCGCTCGGCGAGATACTCCAGCCCTGCGCTGGCTTCGACAATGAGCGGTGTTTTATCCATAAAGGCAATACAGCTCTTTTGATCGTAGAGCTCATGAAAGAAGGGACGACTCATCTGAGAGAGAAAAATGTGCCGGTTAATCATGCCGAGAGGACGGCTATTTTCCAGCACCGGCAGGCCGATTAGCGTTTTATGTTCGCTAAAGAGGGCCATGACCTGCTGATTATTGGATTCGGGAGTCACGTGCGGTACCGCGATGCGTAACATGCCTGCGTTTAACTGGCGCGAGGAGAGAGGTATTTCCATAATAACCGGCGTTTTCCCAGCAAGTAAGATTTATCCTAGAATAAATCCGTAATATGACGCTTTTATTTCAATCACTTGCCTGAGATTACAACGCTATTTTATCCAGCTTAAAGGCAAACTCTAGCCATAACGCACGCCCATTCGCAGGCAAAAAAAAGCCCGCGCAGGGCGGGCAGTAAATACTGGAAGCAATGTGAGCAATGTCGTACTGAATACCTGAGCTATTTACTCAACTACTCAGTGATGAGAAAGATAATCTTTATCATCTGAAGTTGCAACCCCATCTTTATTGGGGGCGTTACTATGACTTATTCACGGTGCCGCTGACGGGCAAAACTGGCTGACAGGCGATCCAGCAGGATAGCCATCAATACGACCACCAGGCCACTCTGTAGTCCCAGACCAATTTCAAGCTGCTGGATGCTGCTGAGGATGTCGTTACCGAGGCCGCCTGCGCCCACCATTGAAGCGATAATTACCATCGACATCGCCATCATAATGGTCTGGTTAACACCGGCCATAATGGACGGCTGTGCTGCCGGAAGCTGCACTTTCCACAGTAGCTGCCACGGCGTACAGCCGAAGGCGATACCGGCTTCAATGCGTGCGCTATTTACCTGGCGAATACCAAGGTCGGTCAAACGCACCACCGGCGGCATGGAGAAGAGAATGGTGGCAAAGATGCCCGGTGGACGTCCGAGGCCAAACAGGATAGTGGCCGGGATCAGATAGACAAACGCTGGCATGGTCTGCATAAAGTCGAGCAGGGTACGCACCACGCTGCCCACCCGCGCCCGCCTGGCGCTCCAGATCCCAAGCGGGATACCGATCAGCAGGCTGAAAAAGGTAGAAGAGAGGGTAAGGGCCAGGGTCACGGCGGCGTGATCGCTGTAGCCGCTGTAGATAATATAGAGGGTGGCAAGCAAGGCAAAGAGGGCAAAGCCTTTGCCGATACGCCACGCGCTCAATCCCACGGCCAGGATCACCAGGCCCCACGGATTCAGCGCGCCAATCAGCTGCTCCAGCCCACCGGCAAAAGCATCCACCACCCGGGCAAAACCATCGAAAAAACCGCCCGCGTGGGCCAGTAGGGTATGTACCGCATCGTCAATCTGGCGGCTAAAGTCTAAGGGATAGCGCATGTTGCTCCTTACTGCGTCCAGACATCGGCATAGGTTTCCGCCAGCTGCCAGCGCGAAACGTCCACGCCGGAGAAGAAATGACGTACGTAGGCGGTAGCGGGGGCGTTGATCAGCGCCTCCGGCTTGCCAACCTGTACCAGCTCGCCTTTCTCCATAATCGCAATGCGTGTGCCCAGGCGCAGCGCCTCCTCCATATCGTGAGTCACAAATACGATGGTGCGTCGGGACTCCGCCTGCAACGTTAGCAACAGCGACTGCATCTCCCGGCGGATGATCGGATCCAGAGCGGAGAAGGCTTCATCCATTAGCAGCACGGTGGGGTTAACCACCAGCGCCCGGGCGAGCCCCACGCGCTGCTGCATCCCACCGGAGAGCTGATGGGGATAGCTGTCGGCAACATCACCCAGGCCAACCTTCTCCAGCATGGCGCGCGCCTGCTGATGGCGAAGCGGACGGGCAACGCCGGCTACCTCGAGGCCAAACGCCACGTTGTCCAGCACGCTGCGCTCTTCAAACAGGGCGAACGACTGGAAAACCATACCGATATGCTGGCGGCGTAGGGCAATCAGCTCTGCTGGTGGCAGAGCGGCCAGCGTCTGGCCCTGGAATATCACCTCGCCGGAGCTGGCCGGAATGAGATGGTTAAGGGTACGCAGCAGAGTTGATTTGCCCGAGCCGGAGAGACCGACAATGACAAAGATCTCACCGGCAAAAATCTCTAAGTTAATATTGTTCAGCGCGTTAACGCCGGACGTTTGCGGACGCCGGGAAAAAAAGCGCTTCCCGCCGCTGGGATAATAGTTCTTATTAACCGCTTTGAGCTGAAATAGTGGCTGTGACATAGTTTCATCTTAATATTTATAAGCTATATGACATTAACGTAATCCCCTGGCGGGCGAAAAACTATTTTGCTTTTTTGGATATACATAATAAGCATTAGCTTAGATAATTTCTGGCAAAGCTTTTTCCGTTAAATGAAAACTCCATGCCTCATCTAATAGCCAGGCTTTTACTTTTTCCTGTTGGGCCGTGGTGGGTTTGCCGCTGGCAGAAATAAGATAGTAACCGCGCTCGGTACGCAGCTGCGGCCCACACTGCACCAGCCGATTATCTGCCAGGAACGGCGCGATAAGCGGCTGCCAGCCGAGGGCGATCCCCTGACCCTCCAGTGCCGCCTGGATCACCAGCGAGTAAGCGTTAAAGGTGCGCGAGGCAGTGTGGCTCTGGCCGTAAACGTGGTGCTGGCGGAACCACTCCTCCCACGTCATCCAGCGCTGGGGCCGGGTCTCTGGCAGCTTTAGCAGCGGAAACGCCAGCAGGGATTCTGGCCGTTTATCCTCTTGAAGCTGCTGCTTAATTTTTTGGTTGCACACCGGAAAAACCGTTTCGGGAAAGAGCCGCTGGGTCTGGGTTCCCGCCCAGTTTCCGTGACCAAAATAGATGGCCAGATCGGCGTTGCTGTCACGAAAGCTATAGTCATTGGGCGAGGTAGCGATCTGCACCTCTACGCCGGGAATAAGCTGCTGAAGCCGCTCCATGCGCGGCAGCAGCCAGTAGCTGGCGAAGCCCATATCGGTATCGATACGCAGCACGCTACGCTGGTGTCGGGTACGCTCCAGCTGCTCGCTGATCTCGTTCAGGCTATTACGCACAATGAGATACAGGCTGTTACCTGCCTCGGTAAGCTGAACCCCCCGGTGACGCCGCTCAAATAGCGGAGCATTAACAACGTTTTCCAATGCCTGAATGCGCTGGCTGACTGCCGGCTGGGAAAGTCCCAGCTCATGTCCGGCGGCGGTAAAATTACCTAAACGCGCCGCTGCTTCAAATACCACCAGCGCCTGGAGAGGCGGAAGCTGTAATTTTCCTGTCATTAGCCCACCTTATGTCACGATAATGAAATAACCCCTTCACAGGGATAAATAAGCGTGAGATAAACCTAACACGTTTTTCTTTTTTATTTTATTTTTGGACGCTTCATGCTTATGAATAAACCGAATATCGTTATTCTCATGGCCGATCAGTTAACGGCCAGCGCCCTCAGAGCCTATGGTAATAAGGTTAGTCTGACACCGAATATCGATAAATTAGCGCGCGAAGGGGTGGTGTTTGAATCTGCCTACTGTAATAGCCCGCTTTGCGCACCGTCGCGTGCGTCGCTGATGACCGGGCAGTTTATTTCGCGCAATTCGGTATTTGATAACGCAGCCGAATTCCATGCTGATTCGCCCACTTTTTGCCACTATCTGCGCGAGCAGGGTTATCGCACCTGGCTCTCCGGCAAGATGCACTTTTGCGGCCCGGATCAGCTCCACGGTTTCGATGAGCGCCTGACCACCGATATCTACCCGGCAGATTTTGGTTGGACGCCGGACTGGCACCATCCGGAGCGCCGCCTGGACTGGTTTCATAATATGAGTTCAGTGCTGGAAGCAGGGGAGTGCGTGCGCACTAACCAGCTCGACTTTGACGACGATGCGCTCTTCCAGGCGCGCCAGCGGCTCTACGATGCGGCGCGGCGGCCCGACGAGCAGCCGTTTATGCTGCTGCTCTCTCTGACCCATCCCCACGATCCCTTTGCTATTCCAAAGCGTTATCTTGACCGCTTTAACGAGGCGGATATCGACATGCCGAAGACCCGCAGGGGGGACGTGGAGGACGATGCCCACTCAGCCCGACTGCGCGCCATGTATCAGCTGGAAGAGGGGTTAATTACCGACGATCATATCCGCCGTGCGCGCCACGCCTACTATGGCGCGATGGCCTACGTCGATGACTGCTTTGGCGAGGTGGTGCGCACCCTGGAGGAGACCGGGCTGGCGGAAAATACCGTGGTGATGGTCATCGCTGACCACGGGGAGATGCTCGGCGAGCGCGACCTTTGGTACAAGATGACCTTCTTTGAAAACGCCGTGCGCATTCCCTTTATTGTGCACAACCCTAAACGTTTCGCACCGCGCCGGGTAAGCCAGAGCGTCTCGCTGGTCGATGTGCTGCCTACCCTGGTGGAGCTGGCTTCCGGCGAAGATCGTAAATCGCAGGCGATTTCTCCTCTCGACGGCAGCAGCGTGGTGCCGCACCTGAAGGGCGAAGCGGGGCCTGACGACGCGGTGAGTGAATACCTTGCCGAGGGCGCGCTTGGCCCGATGCTGATGATCCGCCGTGGCAGTTGGAAATACATTCACTCTTTCAGCGAAGCGCCGCAGCTTTTCAATCTCGATGAGGATCCCTATGAGCGGGTCAACCTGGCGAGCCATGCGCGCTTCCAGGATCAGGCCCACTCTTTTGCCAGCGAGGTACGCTCCCGCTGGGATCTGGATGCGCTCCATCAGCAGGTGCTGGCCAGCCAGCAGAAACGACTCTTTCTGACCCGCATTGCCGGACGCGACGCCATTCCCAAGTGGGACTACCAGCCCTTCCTGGCGGCATCGGAGCGCTATATTCGTAACCATCAAACGCTGGATGAACAAGAGGCCTTTGCCCGCTATCCGCGTCCTTTTCACCAACCAGCAGGAAAATAATAATGAAGATGAAAACACTCACGCAATGCGTTCTGCTGGCTGCGGCTGGCTGGCTCCCTTTGAGCAGCATCGCCGCAGAAGAGGCGCGCTGTGACACTATTACCCAGTCCGATCCGGGCTGGACGGACATCGCGGCCACCAACGCGCTCTCTGGCGTGGTGCTGAACGCGCTGGGCTATCAGCAGAAGGTGCAAAATCTCTCGGTGGCGCTGGCCTACCAGGGGTTGAAAACCGGACAGGTAGACGTTTTCTTAGGCAACTGGATGCCCGCTCAGGAGCCGGTTATCAGCAAGTTTACCGCCGACGGCTCGGTCAAGGTGCTTGGCGCTAATCTGCCTGCGGCTCGCTTTACCCTTGCCGTACCGGACTACGTGGCGGCTGCGGGCGTGAAAGACTTTGCCGATCTGCAAAAGTTCGCCGACAAGTTTAACCATAAAATTTACGGCATCGCCCCTGGCGCACCGGCCAACCAGAATCTGAAGAAGATGATCGACAAGCACGATTTCGCCCTGCAAAACTGGAATCTGGTGGAGTCGAGCGAGAGCGGGATGCTGGCGCAGGTTACACGCGCGGTGGAGCGTAAGGAGTGGATCGTGTTTCTCGGCTGGGAGCCGCATGCCATGAACACCCGCTTTAAGCTGGCCTACCTGAGCGGTGGCGACGCTTACTTTGGTGCTAACTACGGCAGCGCGACGGTCAATACCGTTACGCGTAAGGATTTTGCTACCCAGTGCCCGAACGCCAACCGCTTCTTCAGCCAGTTGAAGTTTGACGTCCCGCTGGAGAACGCCGTCATCACCCGGGTGCTGGATGATAAGCAGAGCGCACAGGAAGCCGCCCGTGCTGAGCTGGCAAAACGCCCGGAACTGCTGGATAGCTGGCTTGCTGGCGTCACCACCCGCACCGGGGAACCGGCGAAGCCTGTGGTGTTGAAGGCGCTGGGGCTGTAAGCGATAACGGCAGCATTAAAATCCTGTTAAAAACCACGCAGCTTCTCTGAGGCGAAGCTGCGTGGTTTTTTATCAACTTTTCAAGGTAATTATTCTTGATCGCATACTCATAATGAGTATAGTTCTCATTCTCTTTAGCGTTTGGTTAGGCCACTTTTGGCCTGCGCGCTACCTTCCTGATGAATGACTTTGAACGGTTAAGGATGCTTCTGATGAAAATGAAAACCTCTGCCCTGGCTCTCTGCGTGGCAATAGTGCTGAGCGGCTGCAATACCACCCCGTCCGCCAGCGCAAAACCGGCCGCCGAGGCGCAAAAACCGCAGGCAGCGGCTGCTCAGCAGAGTAACGTCGTGAAGCGCGATCTGGCGGAGGGCGTCTATGAGCTGGCGTTAAGCCCGGCGGGCGATGCGCTGTACGTAGCGAGCGCGGAAGGGTTCAAAGACGTTCAGGGCGGGGTGGTCTATAAGCTCGATCCTAAAACCTTAAAAACGATCGGATCGACCCATACCGATCTGAAAAACTTCGGCATGGATATCGCCCCGGACGGTAAAACTGTTTACGTCACCAACTCGCTGGACGCGGGCATCAGCGCTATCAACACCGCCGACGGCAAGGTGCTGGCGCGGGCGATCTTCCCGGAGCGCAATAAAGAGGGCTTCCCGTACGGCGCACGCCAGGTGCTGCTGCATAACGGCCTGCTCTACATCGGCGCGGTAGCCGATCCGGCGCTGATCTGGGTGGTGGATGCGAAAACCATGAAGCTGAAAACCCGTATCAAAAACACCGGTAAATGGATGACCGGCCTGCACTACTCGGAGCAGACCCAGCGCATCTATGCTGCCAACGGCGGCGGTGAGATCCTGGTGATCAACCCGCGCAATAACCGGGTGGAAAAGCGCTGGAAGCCGCTGGGAGAAAAAGAGTCCCTGCTGCTTAACTTCGCGGAAGACAGCGCCACCGGCCGCCTGTTCGTGACCGATAACTCGAAGGCAAAAACCACGCTGGTGCTGGATATCCATACCGGCAAGGTGATCAAGCAGCTCGACGTCGGTGACTCCCTGTCGGTGAAATTTAACCCGAAACGTAACGAGATCTACATCAGCCAGCGTGAATCCGGCAAGCTGCTGAGCCTCGACGGCACTACCTACGCGGTGAAGCACGTCTGGGATCTGCCGCCGAACCCAAACAGCCTGCTGATCTCTGCGGACGGCCAGATCCTCTATGTCACCGTCAAGCAGGCCTTCAATAAAGATCACTCTACCAACGGTCCGGACAGCGTTGTCCGCATCGCCCTGAATCAGTAATTCAATCGGCCCGGCAACGGGCCATTTTTTTAACCCACGCTCTTATATGAGTTAATGATGCGAAACATAAAAAATAACGCTCTCACTTTGCGCAAGTCTTTGCTTGCGCTGGCTATCGGCGCGGTAGCCCATTCGGCGCAGGCAGCGGCCGCTGACACCAGTAATACCCATCAGGAAGATACCCTTGTGGTGCAGGCCACCCCGGCCAGCGATTTTACCCCCGGCGGCGATGTGCCGGTTCCCGCCTATCTGGACGGGCAGGTAGCTCACGGTGGCCGTCTGGGGATGCTCGGCGAGCAGAAAGCGATGGACGTTCCCTTTAACGTCATCGGCTACACTGCGAAAGCGGTAGAGGATCTGCAGGCTAAAACCATTGCCGACGTGGTGCGCAACGATGCAGGCGTCCAGCCGGTGCAGGGCTACGGCAACTCTGCCGAAACCTATCGCATTCGTGGCTTTAAGCTCGACGGCGACGACATGACCATGAGCGGCCTGCCGGGCGTGGTGCCGCGTCAGGTGGTGGATACCCAGATGATCGAGCGTGTCGAGATCTTTAAAGGCGCCAACGGTCTGCTGAACGGCGCGGCGGGCAGCGGCGTGGGTGGGATGATCAACCTTGAGCCCAAGCATGCGGAAGATACGCCAACGACCCGCGTGGGCGTCGACTACACCAGCCAGGCGATGGTCGGCGGCTCGCTGGATCTGGGGCGTCGTTTTGGCGATAACAACCAGTTTGGCACGCGCATTAACCTGCTGCATCGTGAGGGCGAAGCTCCGCTGGATCACGATCGTCGCCGCACCACGCTGGCCTCGATCGGCCTCGACTACCGGGGCGATCGCCTGCGCACCTCTCTGGATGCGGGCTACCAGAAAAAGACCTTCCACGGCAGCGGCATGGGCGTCAATATTACTGGCGTAGATTTCATTCCCGACGTACCGGATCCCAGCACCAACTACAGCCAGAAGTGGAGCTATAACGACATCGACAACCAGTTTGGCGTGGCTCGTGCCGAGTATGATCTGACCGACGCCTGGACCGCCTACGCCGCCACGGGTGCGCAGCAGGCCCATGAAATTGGCACCTACAGCACGCCGAAGCTGATCAACGCCAACGGTGACGCCACGGCGAGCCGTCTGGATACCAACCGCTATATCGATGCCAACAGCGGTATGCTGGGCCTGCGCGGCAACGTTGATACCGGCTTTGTCTCACATAAAATCAACGTCGGCTATTCGGCGCTGATCAAGCGCGACAGAACCGCATGGCGGATGTCCTCCGCTGCTACCAACCCGCTCGTCAACATCTACCATCCGAGCGATGTGGCGATGCCAGCCAATACGAGCTTCGGCGGTAACTATGGCGATCCGCGTACCACCAGTCGGAACCGTACCCAGGGCTGGCTGCTGAGCGATACCCTGGGCGTGCTGGATGACAGCCTGCTCTTCACCGTGGGCGCGCGTAACCAGAAGGTGGTGGTGCGCAACTACAACAACGCCACCGGAGCAGAGGATGCCGGCTCGCGCTATGAAGAGAGCCGCTGGATGCCAACCTACGGCGTGGTCTATAAGCCGTGGGAAGCGCTGTCGCTCTACGCCAACCATACCGAAGCGCTGCAGCCGGGCGCCGTGGCTCCGAGAAGCGCCTCTAACTTCGGTCAGAGCACCGGTATTGCCCACTCGAAGCAGAATGAGGTCGGGGTGAAGATCGACTACGGCCGCATCGGCGGTACCCTGGCGCTGTTCGAGATCAAAAAGCCCTCTGCTATTCAGTACGGTACGAATGGTCCCTACAAGCTGGACGGTGAGCAGCGTAACCGCGGCGTGGAGCTGAACGTCTTTGGCGAGCCGGTGCTTGGCCTGCGCCTGAACGGCAGCGCCACGTGGGTTAACGCTGAGATGACCAAAACGCAGAACGGCCTCAACGACGGCAAGGACGCTATCGGTGTCCCGAGCGTCTTTATGGTGTTTGGTGCGGAGTACGACATCAAGCCGGTAGAGGGCCTGACGGCAACGGCGCGCGTGAACCACTCTGGCTCGCAGTATGCCAACGCTGCGAATACCAAAAAGCTGGATGACTACACCACGCTCGATCTGGGCGTCCGCTACCGGATGCAGCTGAACCAGGATGCTAACGAGATGGTGTGGCGCGTGGGCGTGGATAACGTGACCAACGAGAAGTACTGGTCTGGCGTTGAGGATCTCGGAACCTACATCTTCCGCGGCGATCCGCGTACCCTCAAGGTATCGATGAGCTACGACTTCTAGTCTTTTTAAATGCCGGGCGGCGCTGCGCTTGCCCGGCCTACGTTGGAAACGGTGTGGGTTTGTAGGCCCGCGTAAGCGAAGCGCCACCGGGCGTTACTCTGCTGATGTCGCGAGGGCTGGCGGCAACGCCAGCCTTTTCGTCTGCTTGCTACCGGTAACGCTAAGTGTTAAAAGATGCCCCTTTATTAAAATAGACAGGGGTAGGGCGTGAAAAACGCGTCAATCGCATCTGGCCAGCAACAGGCAGATGGCGCGTCGGGGAGTGGGCCGACGCTGCAACGGGGTTTGCAAAACCGTCATATTCAACTTATCGCGCTGGGTGGCGCTATTGGCACCGGGCTGTTTCTGGGCATCGGTCCGGCAATTCAGATGGCCGGGCCAGCGGTGCTGCTGGGCTACGGCATTGCCGGGATTATCGCTTTTCTGATTATGCGTCAGCTGGGTGAGATGGTGGTCGAGGAGCCGGTCTCCGGTTCGTTCTCCCACTTTGCCTGGAAATACTGGGGTCCCTTCGCAGGCTTCCTCTCCGGCTGGAACTACTGGGTGATGTTTGTGCTGGTGGGCATGGCGGAGCTGACCGCAGCGGGCATCTATATGCAGTACTGGCTGCCGGATGTCCCGACGTGGGTCTGGGCCGCCGTGTTCTTTATCGTCATTAATGCCGCTAACCTGGTCAACGTCCGCCTCTACGGCGAGATGGAGTTCTGGTTTGCGCTGATCAAAGTACTGGCGATTATCGCGATGATCGGCTTTGGCCTGTGGCTGCTCTTCTCTGGCCACGGCGGCGAGCGCGCCACCTTCGATAACCTCTGGCAGCACGGCGGCTTCCTCGCTACCGGCTGGCATGGGCTGATCATGTCCCTGGCGGTGATCATGTTCTCCTTCGGCGGCCTGGAGCTGATCGGCATTACCGCCGCTGAGGCGCGCGATCCGCAGAAGACCATCCCGAAAGCGGTCAATCAGGTGGTCTACCGTATCCTGATCTTCTACATCGGCTCGCTGGTGGTGCTGCTGGCGCTCTATCCGTGGGTGGATGTCAAAGCCGACAGCAGCCCGTTCGTGATGATTTTCCACGAGCTGGACAGCAACATCGTCGCCTCGGCGCTGAACTTTATTATCCTGGTGGCCTCACTCTCGGTCTTTAACAGCGGCGTCTACTCTAATAGCCGGATGCTGTTTGGCCTCTCGGTGCAGGGCAATGCTCCGGCGTTTTTAACCCGCGTTAATGCCCGCGGCGTGCCGGTTAACTCGCTGTTTCTCTCGGCGGCCATCACCTCGCTGGTGATCGTTATCAACTACCTGCTGCCGAAAGAGGCCTTTGGCCTGCTGATGGCGCTGGTGGTGGCGACGCTGCTGCTGAACTGGATCATGATCTGTCTTGCGCACCTGAAGTTCCGCGCGGCGATGCGTCGCCAGGGTCGGATTACACAGTTTAAAGCGCTGCTCTATCCGGCAAGCAACTACATCTGCATCGCCTTTTTAGTGCTGATTCTGGGCCTGATGTGCACCATCGACGGCATGCGGATGTCCGCCATTCTGCTGCCGGTGTGGATCGCGTTCCTGTTTATCGCCTTCAAACTGCTGCGCCGCAAGGCTCGCTAATCCTCTGCCCGGCCTACAGGGTGCCCAACTGCCTTTGTAGGCCGGGTAAGCGACAGCGCCACCCGGCGTTCTGCTATTGCCCGGCGGCGCTATCGCTTGCCGGG
>NZ_DAMBWA010000007.1:74466-180169 GCF_032052675.1 Pseudescherichia sp. | reverse complement strand
CCTACAGGGTGCCCAACTGCCTTTGTAGGCTGGGTAAGCGACAGCGCCACCCGGCGTTCTGCTATTGCCCGGCGGCGCTCCGCTTGCCGGGCCTACAGGGTGCCCAACTGCCTTTGTAGGCTGGGTAAGCGACAGCGCCACCCGGCATTCTGGATACTATTTATCGTGACCCCTCTCCCAGATCTCATCTAACCCGCAGGCAAACTGTTTTGTAATCGATTACTTTTCTAGTAACCGCGTTTTGTAATCGATTACTTTTTACAGGTGAGGCGATAAAATGGTGTCAACAACCGAAAGTAGCGGAAAAGGGCAGGTACATCATCGCCTGCTCGTGCCAAGATTGTCCCTGATGATGTTCCTCCAGTTCTTTATCTGGGGGAGCTGGTCCGTCACGCTGGGCCTCGTCATGACCCAGCACAACATGGCCCTGCTGATTGGCGACGCCTTTTCAGCCGGGCCGATCGCCTCGATTCTCTCGCCTTTTGTGCTGGGAATGCTGGTGGATCGCTTCTTCGCCTCGCAGAAGGTGATGGCGGTGATGCACCTCGCCGGGGCGGCCATTCTCTGGTTTGTTCCTCAGGCGCTCATTGCCCAGAACGGCGCGCTGCTGATTGGCCTGCTCTTTGGCTATACGCTCTGCTATATGCCCACCCTGGCGCTCACCAACAACATCGCCTTCCATAGCCTGGCAAACGTCGATAAGACCTTCCCGGTGGTGCGCGTGTTTGGCACCATCGGCTGGATCGTGGCGGGGGTGTTTATCGGCGTTACCGGCATCGCGGCGAGCGTCAATATCTTTATGGTGGCGGCGGCCTGCTCGGTGCTGCTGGCGCTCTATAGCCTGACGCTGCCGCATACCCCTGCGCCCGCCAAAGGGCTGCCGGTGGCGGTACGCGATCTCTTCTGCGCCGATGCGTTTGCCCTGTTAAAAACGCGCCACTTCTTTGTCTTCTCCCTCTGCGCCATGCTCATCTCCGTGCCGCTCGGCACCTACTACGCCTACACCGCCTCGTACCTCGCTGACGCTGGAGTAGGGGACGTCAGCACCGCGATGTCCTTCGGCCAGATGTCTGAGATCGTCTTCATGCTGGTGATCCCGCTGCTGTTCCGCCGCCTCGGCGTGAAGTACATGCTGCTCATCGGTATGTTTGCCTGGTTCGTACGCTACGCCTTTTTCGCCCTCGGCGTGAGCGAGGAGACGCGCTTCCTGCTCTATCTCGGTATTTTGCTGCACGGGGTCTGCTATGACTTCTTCTTTGTCGTAGGCTTTATCTATACCGATCGCGTGGCCGGGGAAAAAGTGAAAGGCCAGGCGCAAAGTATGATCGTCATGTTTACCTACGGCATCGGGATGCTGCTCGGCTCGCAGATCTCCGGGGCACTCTATAACCGGCTGGTCGCCGGGCAGGCTGTACCCCAGGCGTGGGTCACCTTCTGGTGGATCCCGGCCGTCGCCGCTGCCGTCATCGCACTGGTTTTCCTTTTTACATTCAAATATGACGACAACGAGCGGGCTTAATTGTGGAGGATAGTATGAAAACAGTTCAGGGACCGGGGATTTTTCTGTCGCAGTTTATCGGAGAAGAGGCACCCTTTAATACCCTGGAGGGATTGGCGGAGTGGGCAGCGCGGCTGGGCTACAAGGCGCTGCAAATTCCCTGCAACCATCGGCATATTTTCGACCTGGAGCTGGCCGCGCTGAGCCAGACCTACTGCGATGAGATCGCTGGCACGTTGGCAACTTACGGGCTGGTCATCAGCGAGCTGTCAACGCATCTTGAGGGCCAGCTGGTGGCCGTGCATCCGGCTTATGATGCCGCCTTCGATAACTTTGCACCCGAGCATCTGCGGGGCAACCCCACCGCGCGCCAGGCATGGGCGGTGGAGAAATTGACCCAGGCCGCCGTGGCTTCACAAAGGCTGGGCCTGCGCACCCACGCCACCTTCTCCGGGGCGCTGGCGTGGCCCTGGTTCTACCCGTGGCCGCCGCACAACGCCCTGCTGCTCGATGAAGCCTTTGCCGAGCTGGCTCGCCGCTGGCGGCCCATCCTGGATCGTTTCGATCGCTACGGGGTCGATCTCTGCTTTGAGATCCATCCGGGCGAAGATCTCCACGACGGCGTGACCTTCGAGCGCTTCCTTGCCGCGGTGGATAACCATCCCCGCTGCAACATTCTCTACGATCCCAGCCATCTTCTGCTCCAGCAGATAGATTATCTGGCCTTTATCGATATCTACCACTCCCGCATTAAAGCCTTCCACGTTAAGGATGCGGAGTTCCGTATAAACGGGCGCAGCGGTGTCTACGGCGGCTATCAGCAGTGGATCGATCGTGCCGGGCGTTTTCGCTCGCCGGGGGATGGGCAGATAGACTTCGGGGCGATCTTTAGCAAGCTGACGCAGTATGGCTACGACGGCTGGGCGGTACTGGAGTGGGAGTGCTGCCTGAAGCAGGGCGACGCCGGCGCACGAGAGGGCAGCGAATTTATCCGCCGCCACATTATCCCAGTGGCTGACCGGGCCTTTGATGATTTCGCGGCGGGCAGCAGCGACCGGGCCAGCGTGCGGGCCATGCTGGGATTAGGAGATGCGTTATGATCGGCGTAGGCATTATTGGCAGCGGGTTTATTGGTCCGGCGCACATTGAAGCTTTGCGTCGTCTGGGGGATGTACAGGTGGTGGCCCTCTGCGATCGCTCTCTTGAATCAGCGCAGCAGAAGGCCGCCGCGCTCAACGTGCCCTTTGCCTTTGGTGACATCGACGCCCTGCTGGCCCATCCCGATATTGATGTGGTGCATAACTGCACTCCTAATCATCTTCATGCCGACATTAACCGACGGATTTTACGCGCCGGTAAGCACGTTTTTTCGGAGAAGCCGCTCTGTATGACGCCGGAGGAGGCCACGGAGCTGGTAGCGCTGGCAGAGCAGATGGGCGTGGTGCACGGCGTCAGCTTTGTCTATCGCCAGTTTGCTATGGTTCAGCAGGCGGCAAGCCTGCAACGCCACGGCAGGCTCGGGCGGCTCTTCTCGGTCTACGGCAGCTACCTTCAGGACTGGATGCTGCTGGAGACGGACTATAACTGGCGGGTGGATGCCGCGCTGGGCGGCGCGTCGCGGGCGGTGGCCGATATCGGCTCGCACTGGTGCGATACGCTGCAGTTTGTCACCGGGCAAAGAATTGTCGAGGTGATGGCCGATCTGGCGATTGTCTGGCCGACCCGCAAAGCGCGGCTGGACGGCGGGGCGACCTTCAGCGCTGATGATGGCGAGGCGCAGTATGAGGATCGCCCGGTCACCACCGAGGATGGCGGCTCGGTGCTGGTGCGCTTCGCCGACGGCAGCAAAGGCTGCTTTAGCGTCTCGCAGGTGAGCGCGGGACGCAAAAACCGCCTCAGCTTTGAGATTAACGGCAGCCGCTGTTCGCTGGGCTGGGACCAGGAGATCCCCCAGCAGCTGTGGATTGGCCATCGTCAGCGCCCCAACGAGATCCTCACCGACGATCCGGGGCTGATGACGCCCGACGTTGCTGGCAGCGCGCACTTTCCCGGCGGGCATATCGAGGGCTGGCCCGACGCCTTTAAGAACATGATGGCAAACTTCTACCAGGCGGTGCGGGCCGAAACGATGCCGGAGGCCAGCGCCTGTTCGTTTGCCTCTTTTTATGATGGCGCTGACGTGATGTTTATCATTGATGCCATTATAAAAAGTCATCAGCAGCAGCGCTGGGTACGGGTGGCACGCTAGATCGCTGCCGGTTCGCCGGGCAGCGGTTTTATGGTAGCCTGCTGTAATAAGCGTTAACCGCAGGATGTGTCGTCGTTATGTCAATTCAAAAAATCGCCCGCCTGGCAGGAGTGTCAGTGGCGACGGTCTCCCGGGTCATCAACCACAGCGGGACCGTGAAGCCGCAAAACCGCGAGCGCGTGCTGGCGGCGATTGAAGAGAGCAACTACCAGCCTAACCTGCTGGCCCGCCAGCTTCGCACTGCCCGCAGCAATATGATCCTTGTGCTGGTGTCGAATATCGCTAACCCGTTCTGTGCCGAGGTGGTCAAGGGCATTGAAGAGGAGGCGGAGAAGAACGGCTATCGCATTCTGCTGTGCAATACCGGCTCGGACATGGCGCGCTCCCGATCGGCGCTGACCCTGCTATCAGGAAAAATTGTCGATGGCATTATCACTATGGACGCCTTCTCCAAGCTGCCGGAGCTGACGACCATGATTGGCCAGGCCCCCTGGGTACAGTGCGCCGAGTATGCCGATGAGGGAAGCGTCTCCTGCGTCGGGATTAACGATATTGACGCCTCCCAGTACGTGATCCAGCATCTGATTAACCGCGGCCGCCAGCGTATTGCGCTGATTAACCACGATCTCAGCTATAAATACGCCCGTCTGCGTGAGCGGGGCTATAACAGCGTGCTGGAGGAGAACGGCCACGGCTGGAGAGCGGTGGAGTACGCCAGCGAGCTGAGCTTTGATGCAGGCCGAGCGGCGATGGAGACGCTGCTGCGGGCCGATGAGCGTCCGGATGCGGTGTTTGCCGTCTCCGATACCCTGGCGGCAGGCGCGCTGCTGGCGATAGCTCAGGCGGGCCTCACTATGCCGGACGACATCGCCGTGGTCGGCTTTGACGGCACGCCGCTGGCCGAGATGGTCTCGCCCCAGCTTAGCACCGTGGCGCAACCCTCCCTGCAGATTGGCCGTAAAGCCGTAGCGCTCCTGCTCAACAAAATCGACAATCCTGATACCCCGGCGGAGCGGGTGATGATGGACTGGCGCTTTATCGAACGCGCCAGCGCCTGAGATCACGACGTCGCGATGGCCGGACTGCGGTTCAGATGGTGGCGCAGGCCAATGGCAAGCGCCGCCAGCAGCAGCATCATTACCGCCTCAACGGCGAGGAAGCCGATCATCGCCTGAGGATAGCTGCCATGCTGGTGACGCATTAGCACTAACAGCAGCGAACCAAACACCGCAGGACCCAGACCCAGCGTCGCCTGCTGCAGGGTACTGAGCAGGGCGCTGCCCGCCCCGGCATCGTTAGCGGTGATATCACGCATTCCCACCCGATAGAAGCAGTTGACGATCAGCGCCTGGCCGTAGCCAATCAGCGCGGTGGACGGCACCAGCGCCAGGGCCGTGGTAGCCTGCCCATAGTAGTGGAAGGTCTGCATCAGCAGCAGCAGGCCGCCGATCTGTACCGCCAGGCCAGAGAGCAGGATCCGTCCCATGCTGTGGCGGGCAATCAGCTTCGGGGCATACATCGCCGAGAGAAAATAGGCCACGCCGAGGGCAATAAAGCTGTTCCCCGACTGCCAGGGCGCCATTCCCAGACCGGACTGCATGGTCAGCGCCATGCAGAACATAAACCCGGACCATGCGCTAAAGAACAGCAGGGCGATCACCATGCCGAAGCGAATGCTGGCGAGCTGCAAAAGGCGCGGCGGCAGCAGCGGATGTTCACCGCGCCGTTGCTTGCCCAGCGCGCTCGCCCGCATCCACACCAGCAGCGGAAGCGTCGCCAGCAGCATCAGCCGCATCGACCAGGGCCAGTGCAGCTCCGGCCCCAGCGCCATCGGAAACAGCAGGCAGCAGAGGATCAGGGCGAGGATAAAGGTACCCTGCCAGTCGACAGGCGAGTGTTCATCTCGGCGGGTCTCCGGCACGTAGCGACGGCTCAACACCAGCACCAGCAGGCCAATCGGCACGTTGATGAAAAAGGCGTTACGCCAGCCCAGCCCGGCAATATCTGCCGACACCAGCCAGCCGCCGCACATCTGCCCGACGATAAACGCGATACCACCGATGCCGCCGTAGAGGCTGATCGCCCGCGCGTGGGCCGTGCCTTTGAGGGTGACGTGCAGGGTCGCGAGGATCTGCGGAACAATCAGCGCCGCTCCCGCGCCCTGCAATGTGCGGGCTGCCAGCAGGGCGGTAATCGAGTTTGCCATGCCGCACAGCAGAGAGGCGACGCTAAACACCGCCACGCCCCACATAAACAGACGGCGGCGGCCATAGTTATCGCCCAGCTTGCTGCCCATCGCCAGGCAGACGGCAAAAGCCACGCCGTACAGGGCAACAATCAGCTCCAGCTGGGTGGCGCTGGCGTGCAGCGATGCGGTGATCGCGTCGAGGGCGACGTTGGTGATCGAGGTGTCGATCAGGGGCAGCATCTGACCGGTTAGCAGCAGGACCAGGCCCGCACAGCCGGGTGAAACAGGTGACGTTTTCATGGTAGCTCCATTGCGTCATTCAGCGAATGGACGTAGCATCGCTGATTGAATAAACGGGTACCAGTTCCTGATTATACTGGTACTGACACTACCATGCTGAAGATGTGTAGGAGAGACCATGAGCCTGATGAGCCACAGCGAGCTGGATGCCGCGCAGATACGCCAGGACGATCGCCGTAAACAGCTGGGCGCTTTTCTGCGGGCGCGACGGGAGAGTCTGGATCCGCAGCGGCTGGGCCTTCCACGCAGCGGACGGCGGCGTACGCCGGGCCTGCGTCGGGAAGAGGTGGCGATGCTGGCTGACGTCGGCGTAACCTGGTATACCTGGCTTGAGCAGGGCAGGGAGGTCAATCCTTCGGCCGTGGTCATGCAGGCGGTGGCCGATGCGTTGCAGTGCAGCCCGCTGGAGACGCGGCATCTGTTTCTGCTGGCGGGCTTGCCGCCGGTGGAGTCAGCAAACATCTTGCCCTGCGAGGGGATCAGCCCCGGCACGCGGCGGATGCTGGACAGCCTGCTGCCGCAGCCGGCCAGCATTCAGAAACCCAATTTTGATATCGTGGCGTGGAATGATGCCTTCTGTCGGCTGATGGGCGTCGATTTTGCCACGCTACCGGAAGACGATCGCAACTGTATCTACCTCTATCTGACCCATCCGGGCTGGCGTAGCCGCCTGGCAAACCGGGACGTGCTGCCCACCTTCGTCTCCTATTTCCGCGCGGCGATGGCGGAGCACCGGGGGGAAGCGGCGTGGGAGAACAAGCTGGCGCGCTTTTTCGCTGCCTCCGAGGAGTTTGAGGCGCTCTGGCATCAGCGCTATGAGGTGCGCGGCGTCGAGAACCAGATTAAAACCTTCCGTCATCCTGATTTAGGCGAATTCCAGCTTCAGCAGATGTACTGGTACTCCGCGCCGCGTAACGGTTCGCGTCTGCTGGTCTATCTACCGGTCGATGAAGCGGGCGAGCAGGTGCTGGCAAGGTTGTAACGTGACGTTTTTATTTATGCCGGGCGGCGCTGCGCTTGCCCAGCCTACAAAAAATACAAAACTGTAGGCCCGTGCAAGCGCAGCGCCGCCGGGTAGTAGGCTGAAATCTGATCAGATCTCAGTTACCACGGTCTCTTCTGGCAGGCGGGATTTTGGCAGCGCTTTGTTGAAATCTTCTACGCTGTGGTGGCCGACCGGGACGACCACCAGGCTGGTGAAGCCTCTCTCTTTCAGGCCAAATTCGGCGTCCAGCACGTCGGCGTCAAAACCTTCGATCGGCACCGCATCAAGGCCCATTGCCCCCACGCCCAGCAGGAAGTTACCGACGTTCAGGTAGACCTGACGCGCCATCCACTCATGATCATCCTGGCGATCCTTACGGTGCAGGTCGGCAAAGAAGGTGCGGCCCTTGTGGTTAGCGGCTTTGGCTTCTGGCGTGGCAAAGCGGCCGTCGGCATCTTCCTGATCCACGACCTTCTCCAGCCAGCTGTCGTCCATCGTGGTTTTCGCGCAGAACACCACGACGTGGGAGGCATCCAGCATTTTACGTTCGTTGAACGAGTAGCCGCCTGCTGCGGATTTTGCCACTCGCGCTTTGCCCTCTTCGCTGCTGGCAACGATAAAGTGCCACGGCTGCGAGTTGGTGCTCGACGGGCTATAGCGCAGCAGCGTTTTGATCTTCTCCGCTTCGTCGGCAGTCAGTTTTTTGCTGGCGTCAAAAGCCTTGGTTGAGTAGCGCTGCAAGGCAATGGAAACGATATCCATAAATACTCCTGATAAATTTTTGGGATGAGTTGGGCTGCGCTGTAGCGTACAGATTCAGCGAAAAAAGAGTAAGTGAAAAACGTGCGCTTTAGCTGTCGCTGCTGTCTGCCAGGGCGCGCCACATCGCTTCGAAGCCGTGGGCTTTGAAATCGTCAGCCTTCTCCGGCTCGCGGCTGGCGAACTCGATGGTGGTTTCGGCAAGAGAGAGAAACAGCGCATCGCCAAAGGCGTGAAAGGCCTCGGTCAGGAAAATCGGCAGTACCGAGCGACGGCAAAGGGTATGGAGATCCGGGAAGAGCTCATCGACATTTTGCTGGGTGGCGCAGGTGATTTTCCCCGATACCGCCAGCTGGCGGATCGCACGGTGGCCGACGGGGTGCAGAATGCCCCAGTCGATATAGCTGTTCCAGATATAGCAGGTCAGCGCCTTGGCTTCGCTGACGGAGCGATCGAGGCCGTCGAGCATGGCGTGGCAAAGGTCGGTTTTCAGCGCGAGATACACTGCATTGAGCAGATCGTCTTTAGTGGCGAAGTAGCGAAAAAGCGTGCCTTCCGCAACGCCCGCATTACGGGCTATCAGGGCGGTGGATGCGGTGATACCTGACTGGGCAAACGCCTCGGTTGCCGCTTCCAGTAACGCCTGTTTTTTATCTTCACTCTTCGGACGAGCCACTACACTTTACCTCACACGCTGTTAAACCCTGATTGAAACATGACATCTGCCGCTCCGCAACGGCCTGTGTCAAAGATCGAAAATCATCTTGACGACTTTCTGCCTCTTTCTATAATGAGTGCTTACTCACTCATAATCAAGCTTCCGCGCTTAAAGAGCAGAGAGGAACCACGTATGAACATTTCCGCTCAGGTTATCGATACGATTGTCGAGTGGATCGACGACAATTTGCACCAGCCGCTGCGTATAGAAGAGATTGCCCGGCACGCGGGCTACTCCAAATGGCATCTGCAGCGGCTGTTTATGCAATATAAAGGCGAGAGTTTGGGGCGCTATATTCGCGAGCGCAAGCTGCGGCTGGCCGCCCAGGAGCTGCTGGATACCGATCAGAAGGTATTTGATATCTGCGTAAAGTATGGCTTTGATTCGCAGCAGACCTTTACGCGCATTTTTACCCGCACCTTTAACCAGCCGCCGGGGGCCTACCGCAAGGAGAACCACGGCCAGGCGCGGCATTAGATTTCTGTTGGCCCGGCAGGTCTGCGCCGCCGGGCGGAATGACATCTTACCAGGCGTAGCTAACCGTAGCGGTGGCGGTACGTCCGATGCCCCAGAAGCAGGCGCTGTCGCTGGCGCATGACGCCACGTATTTGGTATCCGCCACGTTATTAACGTTAAGCTGCACCGTAGCGCCTTTCAGGCTGCTGCTTGCCTCCCCCAGATCGTAACTCAGCATTGCATCGTAGAGATCCACTGCCGGAACGTTGAAGGTGTTACGCGCGTCGCCGTAGCTGGTGCCGATATAGCGCATACCGACGCCTGCGGTGAGGCTTTTAAGCGGGCCGGACGGCAGCGTGTAGCTGACAAAGGCCGAGGCCATATGGGTTGGGATCCGCGCCGGAGTTTTCCCCTGGGTGCCTGCCACGGTGGTACTGGCGGTCTCGGCATCGGTGTAGGTGTAAGAGCCAATCAGGTTCAGGCTATCAAACAGGGTAGAGTGGATCTCCGTCTCAACGCCTTTCGATCGCACTTCCCCGGCGTTTTCAAACCAGCCCAGCGAGCTGTTATAGGTCGGGACGTTGCTCTGCTTGAGATCGTAGACCGCCAGCGTCATCAGGGTGCTCTCCACCGGCTGATACTTCACGCCCACCTCGGTCTGCTTGCCGGTGGTGGGTTTGAACGGGGCCAGGCCGGGCGCACGGTTGGTTTGCAGGTTTGGCTCAAACGAAGTGCTGTAGCTGATATAGGGCGAGAGACCAAAATCAAAGGCGTAGAGCAGCCCGGTCCGCCAGGTGAACTTATTATCGTTCTGCTGCACGCTGCCAGCATCGGAGGTGAAGTCGCTGGTGCGCACCTCATCCCAGTCGTAGCGGCCAGAGAGCAGCAGCTCCCAGCTGTTCCAGCTCAGCTGATCCTGCAGATAGAGACCCATCTGGTCCAGATCCTGCTGCTCATCGGAGGCGGTGCTGAAGGTGCTTTCGTCAACGTTAATGCCGTAGACCGGATTTAGCCAGTTCAGATTGTACTGTGCACCTGTACCGCGCTTCAGACTCTGATCGTCCCGGCTGGATTTGTAATCCAGGCCGCCCAGCAGGGTATGGTTCACCTCTGCGGTCGTAAACTGCGCTTCCAGCTGGTTATCGATGCCAAACTCGTCGGTCTGACGCTCCTCATGCTGCGCGCGGCGGGTCAGGAGGGTACTGTTCGGCGCGCTGGTGGCATAGACGAGGTAGCGGTACTTCTGCTTGATGGTGGCGTAGCGTGCATTCTGGCGGAAGGTAAAGACGTCATCGAACTGATGTTCGAACTCATAGCCTACCATCGTCTGCTCGCGCCACGACTGGTTATAGTTCGGATCGCTGACGTTGAAGTCCAGCGGAATGTGCTGGCCGTTGGCGCTCCGTACCGTACCGTAGGCGGGCAGGAAGTTGCGGTAGCCCGCGTCCGGATCCTTCTGGTAGCTGGTGAGCAGCGTAAAGCGCGTCTGATCGTTAGGGTACCAGGTCAAGGCCGGGGCGATAGCCACGCGCTCCTCTTTATAGTCCTCTACCTGGCTGTGCTGGGTGCGGGCGATCCCGTTCAGGCGATAGAGCAGGCGGCCATCGTCGCTCAGCGTGCCGCCGAAATCGAATGTCCCCTCCGCCAGATCATCGTTGCCGGTGCGGAACTGGACGCGATGGATCGCTTCGCTGGTGGGGCGCTTGCTGGTCATGCTGATCAGACCGCCAGGGTTGACCTGACCGAAGAGCACCGAGGCGGGGCCGCGCACCAGCTCGACGCGCTCCAGCAGCCAGGGATCGACGGTGCCGGTTTGCGACGAGGCGGTTGCCCCGAAGCTCAGGCCGTCGAGGAATTTCGGCACGTAGCTGAAGCCGCGCACGAATACCTCATCGTTACGGTTTGAGGAGCCACGATACTCGGTAAAGACCCCTGCCGAGTAGCGCAGCGCCTGAGAGACAGAGGTAACGTCCAGGGCCTGCATCTGATCGCGGGTGATCACCGACACCGACTGCGGCGTCTTCACGAGCTCGGCTGAGGTTTTGGTTGCCGACAGCGTTTTGGTCGCCACGATACCTTTCAGCGGCGCGGTAGGATCCTCTGCCGCGCCCGTGGTGACGACCAGCGTCTCCTCGTTGGCCAGCGCAGGCGTTGCCGCCCCGGCAGCCGCCAAACTCAGTAACCACGTCTGCATTATCTTATTATTTTTAAGCATTTTTATCTGTTCCCTTGCCTGTTTGAGAGCCCTGCCAGCAGAGCAGGGGCGCTATCATTAACGCGCTGAATGATATTGCAAATTATTACCATTTGTATTAGCGTTATTGGCAAATTTTGGTAGGGAAACGCGAATAATGAAGATGGCGGTAGGCGGTTTATTGATAGGCCTGAGTGCATTACCCGCGCTGGCGGCGACCTGTCATGCGCCAGCGATGCAGGGTGAGCAGCAGGGGAAATTCGATGCCAGCGGCGAGGTCTGTTTTCAGCTGCCGCGTTTAGAGGAGAACTATGTGGCGGCCACCCTCTATGGCGTGACCGATGCCCGCCTGCTGGATGGTAATAACCGTCGCCTGCGCACGCTGCTGGAGGATGGCCCACCCGACGGCGAGCAGTCGCTGCTCTTCGCCCTCCCGGTGCAGCAGCCTTCGTCGCTGGTGCTGCACGGGGAGGAGGGGATGCGCTGGCGTTTTAGCTGGCAGATGCACGAGGCGACGCCGCTGCGTCGAACCCAGGTGCTGGAGCCGGTCAGCCCGGCACTACAGCGGCTGGCGGCCCAGCTTGCTGCCGGAGGCTCCAGCGAGACCTTCTGGCAGGCGCGCCAGCTGGCAGGAACCCCGCTGATCGAGCCGGTGGACGCCAGCCACAAGCGCGTCACCTTCCTGTGGCGCGGTGCGCGCAGCAACGTCTTTATTCTCGGTTCACCGGGAGGCGATCACGATCCGCTCTTCCGGCTGGGCCACTCCGACGTCTGGTTCCGCAGCTACGTGGTGCCGAACGATACGGTGATGCAGTATAAGCTGGCACCGGACGTGCCTCAGCTTGCCGGGACCGCCGTGCCGCAGCGTCGCGCCATTCTGGTAAGCGCCCAGGCCGATCCCCTCAATCCACACTCCCTCAGCGAACCGCACAGCGATCGCTGGAAACGCGCTTCGCTGCTCGATCTTACCCCGGCCCGCTACTTCAGCAACGCAGCGATGGCCCAGCCGGTGCGCCACGGCACGCTGACCCGCCATCGGCTGCACAGCGAGCGGCTGAACAACAGCCGGGAGATAACCCTCTACCGGCCGCGCACGGCTCAGCCCGCACGCTGGACGCTGATCCTGTTTGATGGCAAAACCTGGCAGGGGGATTACCACACCGCCAGCGTGCTGGATGCGCTGATCGCTCGCCACGCGCTACCGCCGGTTAACGTGGTGTTTGTTGACAGCCTCGATGCGGCGCGGCGCGGCAGGGAGCTGCCGCCTAATCCGGCCTTCGCCGACTTTATGGCTCACGAACTCGTGCCGTGGCTGCGCCAGCGCGGCGTGGCGCTAACGCGCAATAAAACGGTGGTCGGTGGGGCAAGCTACGGCGGGCTGGCCTCCTCCTGGGTGGCGCTGCGCTACCCGCGCCTGTTTGGCAACGTGCTGAGCCTCTCCGGCTCCTACTGGTGGTCGCCGAAAGGCGAAGCCCCTGGCTGGCTGGCGCGTCAGTACCAGCAGTCGCCGCGCTACCCGGTGCGCTTCTGGGTAGAGGCCGGACGTTTTGAGACGCAAGGTAAAGGGGGCGGGATCTACCGCGACAGCCTGGAGTTTGCCCGAATGCTGAACGAGAAAGGTTACCGCGTCAGCTTTCATCCCTGGTCAAGCGGCCACGACTATGCCGCCTGGACCGAGGCGTTGGTCTATGGCCTGCGAGACTTAACGGGACGAGTGGTTCAGTGAAAACCAGCGCCGCCAGATAAAGCGCAGCACGTAGTACTCGATGGTCCCGAGCAGCAGGAACCAGGCGCAAAACAGCAGGGTATAGAGCTGGCTGGCATCAACCAGATGAAAGGTGGCGATGAGCTGCTGCGTCAGCGCGCCGCCTGGGGAGGGCACAGGCAGCAGCAGGCAGGAGAGGAAGGCCAGCAGTAAGATACCTGCGGCCGTCATCAGGGATTCAAACGGGTGCGTCATGGTGATGTTAATCGTCAGTTAAAACGATATTGTCAGCCATTTGCTATAGGGGCGCAACAGCAAGCGGCCTAATTGGCCGCCCAGATCTCTGCGTGTTTCTGCACCAGCCCAATCAGCGAGCCGCCGTCGGCTACGAAATCGCGCATCAGCTGGTCCTCACTTTTACCACGCCGTACAAACTGGGCCAGCGCTTCCAGGGCGCTGCTGCCGTTCAGCTTGTCGGCGTAGGGGGCAATTTTGTCCAGCAGGCGCTGAATATCCTCGCCGATGGTGACCTGTTCACCGGTATGCACGTCGGTCAGCACCCCGGCAAAGCCGTAGCGGCAGGCCTGGAAGCGGTTGAACTTGTAGAGCAGATAGTCGCGCTCCTGCATCTTGAACGGTCGCTCGGCCAGCAGCCAGTGGGAGATCGCCTGGATGAACCCGGCAATGTTCACCGCATGGCCGAGGGTCAGCGGGGTATCCACCACTCGCACCTCAACCGTACCAAAGTGCGGGCTGGGGCGAATATCCCAGTGCAGATCTTTGATGCTGTCAATCATGCTGGTGTAGCTCAGGCGGCGGAACAGACCCTCAAATTCCGACCAGTTGCTGACCCAAGGGGCGTGACCGTTATCCGGAAACGCGGAGAAGATATTGAGCCGCGACGTGGCGAAGCGGGTGTCGGTGCCCTGGATGTAGGGCGAGGCGGCGCCAAGGGCAATAAAGTGGGGCACGAAGCGCGACAGGCCGTGCATCAGATAGATGGCATCGTCACCGCTCGGGCAGCCCACGTGAACGTGCTGGCCGAACACCGTCGCCTGCTGCACCAGATAGCCAAACATCTCCAGCGTGCGCGCATAGCGCTCGTCATCGCACACCTCCTGACGCTGCCAGGTCTGGAACGGGTGCGTGCCGCCGCCGCAAATTTGCAGATGGTGTTCGCTGGCGGCGCGCAGGATGGTCTGCTGCATGGCAGAGAACTGTCCGGCGGCCTGGTGGATATCTCCGCAGACGCCAGTGGCGATCTCCAGCATGCTTTCGGTGATGTCGTGCTTCACCTCGCCCCCTTTGACTTCGGCCTTAACGGCGTCAATCAGCGTGGAGGAGTCCTGGCTGAGGTCGTATCCCGGCGGGTTAACCACCTGCAGCTCCAGTTCGATACCCAGGGTAAAGGCGTCAGATCGATGAAAGTCGGGTAGGGGCATAGGTAAACTCGCTGTAGTCTGTTTTTATTCAGTATAGAGCGAGTTTGGCCCCAACCGAGGCGGCAGCCGGGCAACAGGCTATTTATCAGACAATTACAGTTGATGCAGCTGTCTCTGTAGCACCTCGACGCCTGGCGCGATGGCATCCGGATTGATAGCGTGAAAGCCCATGCGAAAGAAGTTCTCCGGCGGCGCGGCGTCAAGGAAATGGCGGGCGCCCGGCTCAATCAGCACCCCCGCGTGGGCCGCTCGCCACGTCAGCTGCTGGGTATTCACCGACGGCGGGGTTCGTAGCCAAAAGGCGTTGGCGTGCTCGCTTCCGACCATCAGCGTGCACTCCGGCAGTGAGGTGCGTAGCGCGGCGGCCAGCATCTCCCAACGACGGGCGGAGTCGTCGTGGTAGCGGCGCAGATGGGTTTCGTAGTAGCCCTGGGCGAGAAAGTGCGCCATCTGATACTGGATATTGGCCGGTGGATGGCGGTACATCAGACGCCTGAGGGCGCGGGCTTCGTCGATCAGATCCGGATCGGCCACCATAAACCCCAGCCGCAGGCCAGGGGAGAGCGCCTTCGACAGGCTGCTGACGTAGATCACCCGCCCGCTGCGATCGCTGGCCTTCAGCGCCGGCAGCGGGTTCTGCATAAAGTTACTCTCCGAGTCATAGTCGTCTTCAATAATCACCGCGTCGTGGCAGGCAGCGTGTGCCAGCAGCTGCGTGCGGCGGGCTTGGCTCATCGTCACCCCCGTCGGCACCTGATGGCCAGGCGTCACGTAGTAGTAATCACAGGGCGCGTCGCCGAGCACCAGCCCCTCTTCATCTACCGCATGCGGCACAATCGCGGTGTCGCTGAGTAAAAAAGTATTGATCGCTTCGCGAAAGCCGGGATTCTCTACCGCCACCCGCGTCTGGCGAGACATCAGCAGTCGGGTCAGTAGGTAGAGCGCATTTTGCGATCCGAGGGTAATCAGGATCTCATCCGGTGCCGCAACGATGCCGCGCTTGGGCAGTACGCGGGTGCGGATCTGCTCAATCAGCATCGGCACGTCCTGATCGATATGATCGACCACCCAGGCCGGGTCGCGTACGCCACCGTGCAGCCAGTTCGCCGCCGCGCGCCACGTGGTGAGCGGGAAGCGGTGGGTGTCGGGCTGGCCGTAAATAAAGGGGTAGCGATAGTGCATCCAGCCGGCGGGTTTGAGGATCGACTCCTGCTGGCTGGGCTGCATTTTTAACCTTTCGCCCCAGCATGGTGCGTTTTTTATACATTCCGGTGCAGGTGACGCTGGCCCCCGCGTCGCTGCAGCGGGCTGTGGCGTATGGTAGTCCGGATGCAGATAGTAGCCGCTGCGCGGACGGCTGATCAGGTAGCCTTCGTTGACCAGCCCCTCGAAGACCAGCGCCGTGGTATTGCGAGAGACGTTGAGCTGCGCGGCTAATGCCCGGCAGGAGGGCAGCGGCGCATCAAGCGGAAAAATGCCGCTCAGAATGGCGTCGATCAGCGACTCACGCACCTGCTCCTGCAAACCACGCTTGCCGTCGAAATTAATATGCAGTAGGTGTCGAATCATCGTGCGCTCCTCCAGGCCCTTTAACGGAACCCAGCAAATTTTGTACCAGCTTATTTTGCGCTGACACAGGCACTCGCCGGATCTGGCTCTATTCAGAATGCGCAAAGCCTCCCTATTGTAAAAACGCACCCCAAGCAACCGGGCGTAACGTTAATTCGGCACGGTTATTGCAGCGATCTCACCATCGCAGCGGCAACGGCCTGGCATATTATTTAAGGTGGAACGATGAAAAAATTTATCGGCAAACATTGTCTTGCAGCGATTCTGGTAATGGCATTTTCACACCATGCGGTAGCCAGAGATTTACCTGAAATTGAAAAGTCCGGAACGTTTAAAGTCGCCACCGAAGATGACTACGCGCCGTTTAACTTTATGACCGACGGCAAGAGTGACGGCTTTAACAAAGATATGCTCGAGGAGCTAAAAAAATATGCCAAATTCAATATCGACCAGAGTATTTTACCCTGGACCGGCCTGCTGGCTGCTGTCTCTACCGGACAATACGATATGGCCCTCACCGGGGCGGTCATTACCGATGAACGGCTAAACGTTTTTAATTTCACACCGCCCTGGGCCTCTGCCCAGCACTATTTCGTTAAGCGCGCAGGCGATGAGAGTTTAAACTCCATTAAAGATCTCAGCGGTAAAAAGGTAGGCGTGCAGGCCGGGAGCGCGCTGCTTGCCCGTCTGCCGGAGCTGAAAGCGATGCTGGAGAAAGAGGGCGGCAAGCTCGGCCCGGTGGTTGAATATCCCTCCTATCCGGAAGCCTATGCCGATCTGGCGAATAAGCGTCTCGACTACGTGATCAACGTGGTGATCTCGGTTAACGACCTGGTGAAGGCCAAGCCGAAGGTCTTCGCCAAGGGGCTGGCGGTGTCTGGTCCGGGCTATATGGCCTGGCCAATCCCGAAAAACTCGCCGGAGCTGCTGGCCTACATGACGAAGTTTATTAACCACCTGCATGAAACCGGCAGGCTGAAAGCGCTGCAGATGAAGTGGTTTGGTGAGACCTATGACGATCTGCCCAACGAGCCGATCACCAGCGCCGAGCAGTTCCATAAGCTCGCCGGGTTATAAGCGCTTAAAAATAGAGAGGAGGGCAACATGGATTCAATGGCATGGCAGTTACTGATTGAAGGCGCATGGACGACCCTCTGGATCTCAGGCCTGGCGATCGTCTTTGGCGTGGTGATAGGCTTGCTCATCGCTTTTATCCGCATGATGAAGATCCCCGTCGTCGATCAGATTCTGGTGATCTACATCAGCCTGGCCCGTGCGACGCCGTTGGTGACGCTGGTGCTGTTTCTGTTCCTCTCCTTGCCGACGCTGGGCATCAACCTGGATAAAACCCTGGCGGCGATCGTTGCCCTGACCCTCAACACCTCGGCGTTTAACGCCGAAATCTGGCGCAACGCGTTTCGCAACTTCCCTCGCGCCCAGCGTGAGGCCGCCGAGTCGGTGGGGATGCGGCGCTGGACCTATTTTCGCTACATCATGCTGCCGCAGATGTGGATTGAGAGCCTGCCCGCGCTGGTTAACGAAATGTCCTTTTTGATCAAAGGCAGCCCGGCGATTGCGGTTATCGGCGTCGTGGATCTGACCCGGGTCACCAACCGTATCTCATCGGTAACCTATGAGCCGCTGTCGCCCATCCTCGCCGCCGGTCTGCTCTACGTGGTGATTATCGGCCTGCTGCTCAAGTTGCAAAGCATGGCGGAACGCAAAGCTAAGCGCCTGGCGCGTTAACTGCAGGAGGATCTATGAATCAGTGGAGTATCGTATGGTCGGCGCGGGAGAGTTTCTTTAACGGTCTGCTGGCGACGCTGGAGCTATTTATTATTGCCGCGGTTGTTGGCCTGGCGATAGGTATTGTGCTCTGCTACATCATGGAGCATCAGAATCGGGTGGTCGATCGCCTTATTATTGGCTTCGTCAGCCTGATGCGGGCGATCCCTTTTTTAATCCTCGCCTATCTGCTCTATTATGGCCTGCCGGAGCTGGGCATCAGCATGGAGGCCTGGAGCGCGGGACTGCTGGCGCTGGTTATTTATCATGGCGCCTACTTCTTTGAAATATTGCGTAGCCAGCGACGCATTTTCTCTCCCGGTTATATTGAGGCGGCGGTCTCTCAGGGATTCTCCCGCTATAAAATATACCGGCGTATTATACTGCCCAACCTGTTTTCATCCTCGCTGCCGCTGATAGGCAATCAGCTGATTATCTGCCTGAAGGATACGGCATTCCTGAGTATTATTACTGTGCAGGAAATTACCGCGGCGGCTAACGGTGTGCAGTCCACCTATTTTATTCCGTTTAATGCCTTTATTGTCGCGATTGGCCTCTACTGGGCCATCAGCATTCTGCTGGAGCTGCTGATTAAGCGACTGAGCGTCTACGGTGCCAGAAGAGGAATGACCCATGCATGAGACAACGGCGGTAAGCGTTAAAAATCTCTCCAAGCAGTTTGATAACGTGGAGGTGCTGCGAGACATCAACCTGACGGTGGAGAAGGGCACGGTGGTGAGTATCCTGGGCTCCTCCGGCTCCGGCAAGTCGACCCTGCTGCGCTGCATGAACTGGCTGGAGCAGCCGGACCGCGGCGAGGTACGCATCAGCGGCCAGCGCATCGGCGTGGACGAGCAGAGCGGCAAAGCGATGTCGCACCGGGAGCTGTCGCGCATTCGCGAGCGCGTCGGCATGGTATTCCAGAGCTTCAACCTCTGGCCGCACCTGACCGTGCAGCAGAACGTCACCGAGGCGCTGCTGCATGTGAAGGGGATGAAGCGCGACGAAGCCAATGAGATTGCCCGCCAGCAGTTGGAAAAGGTGGGCATGGGGCATAAGGCGGACGTTTACCCGATCACCCTCTCCGGAGGGCAGAAGCAGCGCGTAGCCATCGCCCGCTCGCTGGCGATGGCGCCGGAGGTGATCCTGTTTGATGAGCCGACTTCAGCGCTCGATCCGGAGCTGGTTAACGAGGTGCTGGGAGTAATGAAATCCCTCGCTGCTGAAGGGTATACGATGGTGGTGGTTACCCATGAGATGGAGTTTGCCCGTCAGGTCTCAAATGAGGTGGTGTTTCTGGAGAAGGGGTTGCTGATCGAGAAGGCCCCGCCGGAGAAGTTCTTTACCGACCCGGATTCCGAGCGGGTACGCAAGTTTTTGCAGACCAGCCGTTGAGGTACTGTAGCCCCGGTAAGCGCAGCGCCACCGGGGTGTCATCTCACCTCAATCCCGATCAATCGCAAACGGCTGCCAGGCCTGGCGCACCGGCATGACCTCGACGCGGTTAATATTTATGTGGTCCGGCAGGGTCGCGATAGAGAGCATCTGCTCGGCAATATCCTGCGCCGTGAGCGGCGTGGTGCCGCCGTAGAGTTTGTCCGAGGCGGCCTGGTCGCCTTTGGTACGCACCAGGGTAAACTCCGTTTCGGCAATCCCTGGCGCGAGATCGGTCACCCGCACGCCGGTGCCGAGCAGATCGCAGCGTAGGTTGTAGCTGAACTGCTTCACAAAGGCTTTCGTCGCCCCGTAGACGTGGCTACCGGGATAGGGCCACTGCCCGGCAATGGAGCCGATGTTAATTATGCTCGCTCCTGCGCCGTGAGCGATCAGCGTCGGCAGCAGGGCGTGGGTGACGTTAACCAGCCCGGTAACGTTAGTATCGATCATCGTCTGCCAGTCCTGCAGCTCGACGGCCTGAGCGGGCTGCGGAGCCAGCGCTAGCCCGGCGTTGTTAATCAGCGCGGTAATGTCCCGGAACGCGTCTGGCAAGTTCGCCACGGCCGCTTTCACCGCCGCGTTATCGCGCACGTCCAGCTCGATAATATGCACCGGCACGTGCGCCTCCAGCTCGGCTTTCAGCGCCTCCAGCCGGGCCATGCGCCGCCCGCTTAACACCACGCCCCAACCCGCGCGGGCAAAGACATGCGCTGCGGCTGCGCCAAAACCTGATGTTGCTCCGGTAATAAACGCCACTTTCGTTGCTGTTGTCATCTCGTTCTCCTGTTCAGTTCAGGAGACCACTATAGAAACAGCGGCCAGCCCGACACAGGGCCAGTTGCGCCTGCATTTTGTGACACCCTTGTCACAGATGGATAGCAGGACTGGCTCTATCTCTCACCCGTTCGCCCACCGCATGATGAATTCAACATTAACGGTATGAAAGGAGCAGGGCATGAAACTGGCACTTCAGAGCGAGATGGCGATAACGAATAGTGATGTACGTCAGCTGGACCGTTCATATGTATTTCACTCATGGTCAACTCAGGGCAACCTGAACCCGTTAACGATCGCCGGAGCGGAGGGGTGTGAGCTGTGGGACTATGACGGCAATAGCTGGCTCGACTTCAGCAGCCAGCTGGTCAACGTCAACATCGGCTATCAGCATCCCCGCGTGCTGGCGGCGATGAAGGCCCAGCTTGAGTCGCTGGTGACCATTGCCCCGGCCACCGCCAACCTGGCGCGTGGCGAAGCGGCAAAGCGTATCGTGGAGCTGGCACCGGAAGGGTTCAGCAAGGTGTTCTTTACCAACGCGGGGGCCGACGCCAACGAGAACGCCATTCGTATGGCCCGGCTCTATACCGGGCGAGATAAAATTTTCTCCGCCTACCGCTCGTACCACGGCAATACCGGCAGCGCCATCGCGGCCACCGGCGACTGGCGTCGCGTGCCGAACGAGTACTCCCGCGGCCACGTTCACTTCTTCAACCCCTACCTCTACCGCAGCGAGTTTAACGCCGCCACGGAAGAGGAGGAGTGCGAGCGTGCTCTGGCGCACCTGCGTCGGATGATCGAAGTAGAGGGCCCCAGCGCGATTGCCGCCATTCTGCTGGAGTCGATCCCCGGCACGGCGGGCATCCTGGTGCCGCCGAAGGGCTATATGCAGGGCGTACGCGCGCTGGCAGACGAGTTTGGCATCATTTTAATCCTTGATGAGGTTATGGCGGGCTTTGGCCGCACCGGGCGCTGGTTTGGCTTTGAACATGACGGCATCGTGCCGGACCTCATCACCTTCGCCAAGGGAGTGAATTCAGGCTACGTTCCGGCGGGCGGGGTGCTGATCTCTGAGCCCATCTCCCGCTACTTTGACGACCACTTCTTTGCCGGGGGGTTAACCTACTCCGGTCACCCGCTGGCGATGGCGGCGATTGTCGCCACCCTCGACGCCATGAAGGAGGAGAGGGTGGTGGAGAACGCGGCGGCAATGGGCGATGGCGTCCTGCAGCCAGGCCTGCTGGCGCTGGCGGAAAAGCACGCGCTCGTTGGCCACGTGCGCGGCCGGGGGCTGTTCCAGGCCATCGAGCTGGTGACCGATCGCCAGCGCAAAACGCCGGTGGCCGCCGCCGACATGGCTGCCATTAAGCAGGCGCTGATCGACAACGGGCTGCTGCCGTTTGTGGTAGAGAACCGCATTCACGTGGTGCCGCCGTGTACCATCAACGCGGCACAGATCCAGCAGGGGCTGGCGATTTTTGACCACGTGCTGGGGCAGTTTAGCGGACTGGTGAAGTAAGCCCTTAAGCGAGACCGGGCTGGGTATGCTCGCCCCGAGCCAGCGCGGCCCGGTCGTAAAATTGCTTTATCACACCCTCGGCCATCAATGCCGCGCGATCCGACATATGGGCGATCACATCCGCATCATGGCTGACCAGCAGGTAGGTCATCTGATGGTCGCGCTTCAACCGGTTCAGTAGGTTCAGGATCTCGGCCTGGACGGACATATCCAGCGCTGAGGTGGGCTCATCCAGCAGCAGGATCTGTGGACGCAGCAGCAGCGCCCGGGCAATGGCTACGCGCTGGCGCTGGCCGCCGGAGAGCTGATGCGGGTAACGCTTTCCGGCAGCGGCGGAGAGACCAACCTGCTCCAGCGCTTCCGTAACCTGCTCCGCTATCTGCGTTTCACCGTGGATCGTCAGCGGCTCGCACAGCGTGCGCCATACCGTGTGGTTAGGGTGCAGCGAAGCGTAGGGATCCTGAAACACCATCTGCACGTTGCGCCGCAGCACCCCCTGATAGCGCCTGCCCGGCGTAATGGCGTTGCCAAGCAAACTGACGCTGCCTCGCCAGTCACGTTGCAGGCCCGCCAGCACGCGCAGAATCGTCGACTTGCCGCAGCCGGACTCGCCAATCAGGCTAAAGGTCTCTCCGGCCGACACGTTAAAGCTGGCGGCGGCAACGGCGGTTTTGCTGCCAAAGCTTACGCCCAGGTTACTGATATCAACGATGCTCATGCCGCACCTCCCTGATAAGATTGGCTCCGATCCAGCACCGGCAGCATCTGGCCCCAGGTCGCGGCGTTCGGGCGGCAGGTCCAGAGCGTACGGGTGTAGGGATGCGTCGCCTGCGGCAGCGCATGGGCTGGCATCTCATCCACCTTTTCCCCCTGATACATCACCAGTACCCGGTGGCAGTGCTGGGCTACCAGCGGCAGATCGTGGCTAATCAGCAGCATTGCCATGCTACGTTGCTCGCACTGGGTGACCAGCAGCTCCAGGATCTGGTTGCGCAGACGGGCGTCAAGCGCCGAGGTGGGTTCATCGGCAATCAGCACCCGGGGATTATTGATCAGGGCGATGGCGATCATTACCCGCTGCCCCATTCCGCCAGAGAGTTCGCCAGGGTAGCGGGTTAGCACCGTATCCTGTAGCCCCACGGCGGCAACCACATCGCGGATACGCTCTGCGCGCTCCCTGCGCCCAACCCGCTGATGCAGAGTGAGCGCCTCTTCAAGCTGGGCGTAAATGCTTTTCACGGGGTTCAGAGCATAGCGCGGATCCTGCAAAATCATGGCGATGTCATTGCCGCGCAGCCGCTGCCAGCCCCGGCTGCTCAGGGTCAGCACGTCGTTACCTAGCACGTTCAGCTGTGCGGCGCTGACCACACCCGGCTTGCGCACCAGCCCCATCAAGGCCCGGGCGGTCATCGACTTGCCGGAGCCGGACTCGCCTACCAGCGCCAGACGCTCGTTGCCAAGCCGGAAGCTGAGATTGTTCACCACCCGGGCGCCGGGGTAGTCAATATTAAGTGCCTCGACGGCAATGGCGGTATCAGTCATGGTGTGGCTCCAGTACATCGCGCAGGCCGTCGCCCAGCAGGTTAAACGCCAGGCTGGCGAGAAGAATGATGCTGCCGGGAGCAGCGGCAATCCACCACTGGTCAAAAATGACCTGCATCCCGTCGGCGATCATGGCTCCCCACTCGGCCATCGGCGGCCTGGCCCCAAGGCCGAGAAAACCCAGCCCGGCGGCGGCCAGGATAATGCCCGCCAGATCCAGCGCCAGGCGCACAATCGCCGAAGGCAGACACAGAGGCAGGATATGACCCACCAGCAGCCGCCAGCCGCGAATGTCCATCATCTCCGCCGCGGCCAGATAGTCGCTGTGGCGCAGGCGCTGGATCTCGCTGCGCGCCTGACGGGCATAGGCGGGCCAGGTGGTGAGCGCTAACGCCAGCGCGCCGTTAACCAGCCCCGGCCCCAGCATGGCGACAAAAGCAAAAGCGAGGATCAGGCGCGGCATCGACATCACCACGTCGGTAAAACGCATCAGCACCCGCTCCAGCCAGCCGCCGTAGTAGCCGCTCAAAATGCCGATCAGCAGTCCGGCGGGCAGGGTGATAGCGGTGACCAGCGCCACCAGACCGAGCGCCGGACGGGTGCCGTAGATCAGCCGGGAGAGCAGGTCGCGGCCATAGCTGTCCGTGCCAAGCCAGTGGGCGCTACTCGGCGCCTGCAGACGGGCCGCGGCGTCCTGCCAGTTGGGATCGAGCGGAGCAAGCCAGGGGGCAAACAGCGCCACCAGCAGCAACACTATGACGATCAGCAGTCCGCTAAAGGCGGCCGGAGAGCGGCGTAACCGCTGCAGAAAAAGAGAAGCCGGCATTTAGCGCACCCTCGGATCGGTCACGCGAACCAGCAGGTCGGTGAGGTTATTAATAGCCACAAAGCTCACGCCGATCAGCAGGGTACCGCCCATAATTGCCGTGGTGTCTCCCGCAAACAGTGCGGTGGTAAGATAGCGTCCAATTCCTGGCCAGGAGAAGACGGTCTCCGTCAGCACCGCCCCTTCCAGCATGCTGGTGTAGGCCAGCGCAATTACCGTCAGCAGCGTTCCACGAATGTTAGGCAGCACGTGGCGCAGCAGGATGGTCATCTCTCCCGCACCCTTCGCTCGCGCCAGCAAAATATACTCCTTGTTCATTTCGCTCAGGCAGGCGGAGCGGGTCAGGCGAGTGATACTGGCGAGAGAGTAGTAGGCCAGCAGCAGCACCGGCAGCACCAGGTGGCTGATGGCGTTTCTGAACGCCTGCGGATCGCCTGAGAGCCAGGTGTCAATCAGTACAAAGCCGGTCTGCGGCGTCACGGTATACTGATAGATATCATCCAGCCTGCCTGGCCCGGCGCTCCACTGCAGCTTCGCATAGAACAGGGCCAACAGCAGCAAGCCGAGCCAGAAGATCGGCACCGAGTTCCCCAGCAGAGTAAAGGTGCGCACCAGCAGATCCCACGGCGTACCGGCATAGCGGGCGCACAGCACCCCGGCGATAACGCCCAGTAGCGCGCCGAGGATCAGCGCGAGGGTAGCCAGTTCCAGGGTAGCGGGAAACGCCGAGAGCAGATCCTGGAGAACCGGCTGGCCGGTGGCGCTGGCGATGCCGAGATCGCCATGAGCCAGATTAACCACGTAGTGCCAAAACTGCACCGGCAGCGGCTGATCCAGCCCGAGCTGGTGGCGCACCTGATCGTAGGTTGACTGGCTGGCGTGATCTCCCACGATCTGCAGCACCCGGTCAACCGGCGACAGCGCCGAGAGGGCAAAGGTGACCAGCAGCAGGCCGAAGAGCGTGAGGGCGAGGGTAAAGAGTCCCTGAAATAGGGTAAGCAGAGGGCGCGATAAACGCCGCTCTGCGCTGTTTTGTAAAAACACAGACGTTAATACCTTGAAGGTTATTTGGTTACGCGGTCATACCAGACCATATCCGCATTCAGCCCCTGCTGATAGCCTTTTACGTTATCGCGCACCACAATCTGCGTTTTGCCCTGATCGACAAAGACATACGGGGAGTTATGCTGGAGGGTTTCCTGCATTTTCTTATAGAGATCCAGGCGCTTAGCGGCATCCGGTTCAGCCACCGCCGCCAGCGTCTGCTGGCTGAGTTCGGGGATCTTCCAGCCGTTAAGTCCGGCCACGGTGCTGGCTTTGCCGTCGTTATAGACAAAAGCGCTGGCGTTAGAGTGGGCATCGAAATAGTCCGGGATCCACAGGCGGATCGCCGCCTGGTGCTGCTTAGCACGCACGCGAGCATAAACCTGGCTGCCTGCCGCCGGCAGCAGATCCACTTTTACGCCACCCTGGGCAAAGCTGGCCTGCATCGACTGGGCAAGGGTGATAAACGGCGGTTTATTCTCCACGTCCAGCGTGAAGTGCGCATCCTTAATCCCGGCTTTCGCCAGAATAGCCTTCGCCTTCTCTGGATCGAACTTAAACGGGTTATCTTCCAGCGCGCCCGGCAGGCCGACCGGCAGGAAGCTCTGGTGGATAAAGTACTGGCCCTTCAGCAGATCGCGGGTAATGCCCTCGTAATCCACCAGCCAGCGGGCGGCTTCCCAGAAGGCTGGATTGTTCAGCAGTGGGTTAGCGCTGTTCCCGGCGTTGAATACCAGATAGTTCTGCTCGGCAGAGGGGATGCTCAGTACCTCAACGCCTTTTTGGCCCTGTAGGGCAGCGATCTGATCCGCTCCCAGATCGCGCGCTACGTCGGCGTCGCCCTGCTGAATCAGCAGGCGGCGGGAGGCCGGGTCCGGCACGTTTTTAATGATGATGTTTTTAAGCTTCGGCGCGCCGCCTGGTGAAGAGGGGTTGGCGTCGAGCACGATGGCCTGGTGCGGCTGGTAGACGCGCATCTTAAACGCGCCGCTGCCGGCGGAGTGTAGCTTCAGCCACGCGTTACCGAAGTCGTCGCCTTTCACGTTCGGGGTGACTAATTTTTCATCGACGATAGAGGCGATAGGCGTAGAGAGAATATTCAGCGCCACCGCCGGGCTGACGTCAGCCGTCCAGTGCAGCTCAAGGGTATGCTCATCGACTCTCTTCAGCAGACTATCGATATTGTCTGGCTGCCAGCCGAGCACGTTAAGAATAAACGCCGGTGATTTGTTCATCGTCACCGCGCGCTTATAGGAAAAGATGACATCTTCCGGGCGCAGCGGGTTGCCGGAGGCAAACTTGGCATCGTGCTTCAGCGTGACGGTGAGCGTTTTCGCAGCCGGATCGGCTTTCCAGCTCTCCGCCAGCACAGGATTAACTTTTTCAGGATTGTCGCGATCGGGCTGCACTAGCCGTTGATAGAGGCTGGGCACCGTCTGGATACTGGAGAGCTCGTTCGCCTCGGCGGGATCGAGACTCACAATATCGTCCAGGCCCTGGGCCACGACGAGGGTATCCGGCGGTGTAGCGGCGTGGCTGGTCGCAGACAGCGCGGCCAGCACCAGTAACGGCAGCAATTTCTTGGTCATCGGCAATCCCTGTAAAGTTATGTCATTAAAGGCGTTATCCCGCTACGTTAGGGGGGTTAGCGTTTTGCCGAAAGTCATAATTCAACTTAACTTATGCGATAAACGCATAACGTATAGCCGCAGGTTAAAAGCCGCTTTTATTCGGGCCGAAAAATCAGCTGGCTTAACGTTGGCAGCCCGCCGTGCCCAGCGTCATCATGGCAGGATCAACGATCATTACGGTGAGGCTGTCTCTATCCAGCAGAACCGATTGCGCATTCTCCAGGGGCTTTATCGCCACACGCAGTCGATTATCCTGAGTAAAATTGAGGATCGGTAAAAGAGCGGGATCGGCATGTTGCAGTGCGGTCTCGTTCAACCACAGATACCCCTGCGCATGGGTAGTCGATTGTCTATTAATACAGGTCGCGACGAGCGTTGATAAAGAGAACTGATTGTCTTTACGGTGCAGCATAACCCGTGCGCCGTTTGCGTTGGGAAGCATATGCAAGGTATAGCTACGCTGGCTTACCGTCGCTAAATCATAAAAAACTAAGTCTGTTCGCACAATGGCGGCCGATGCGGATGCCGAAAGGCAAATTATTGATAGTGTGAATATCAAATAGCAAAAAAGATCACTGACATGCTGGTATTTCATTTATAGTTTTCTCAGCTGCTTGATAAATAATAGAATTCAAATCTTGCATTCCAGACTGCCAGTTTAAAATACCCATCATTAATTGATATTGGTGATGGCAATTATCCTGGACGAGTAAGGTTATCGATAATTTTGCGACCGACTCACTGTAATAAAAAACGGCACTCATTTGTTGGCTCTGTAACTTTGCGTTAATAGATTGCAGGGCAGTGGGCATATGTTTCGCCAGCTGTGCGGCATGGCCGGGATCGCTGCCTGAATGCAGGTGATAGATCCTAATGCGTGAGTAATCTTTAATCGTTTCGTTTTTTAACGTTAACTCACTCCCCTCTGCTGAAAGGGAGACACGCCGGTTGTCCTGAGCAGGGTGCGTATAATACGTTATTGATAGATATATCAACAGGATGATAGCAAGAGATATACTGATAAATATTTTTGACGTGATAACAGGCCGCAGGCCCCTCATGGGCGGAGCATGAGGCAATCCTGGCGACGGCGCCTGGTTATCTTTCTCATCTACCGTTTCGGTTATCAACGGCTCGTTAGGGTACGTAATAAAATCTTTATTAAAAACATAGCCTTTTTTCGGCACCGTTTTTATGATTTCCTGCAACCGCCCGTCATCGCCCAGTGCTGCCCGTAAGGCATAGATAGCCGTCGGTAGGCTGTTATTACCCACTACCCGGTTTTTCCAAACCGCATTGATAAGAAAATTGCGGGATAATACCTCTCCAGGATGGTTTACCAGCGTCTCCAGCAGAATGTAATGAAATTCACCCAGGCGCTGAATTTCACCTGTTTCCGTATGAACAAGCGCATTCAGCGAGGGATCAAGCCGCCACTTATTGATAAGCATATGCATAGTATAGATTTTAAAGAAGAGAATTAAAAAGATTAGCAGCGCTTAAGATTTGCTGCGGTTGATTATTTTTTATCATTTCCATAACAAAATTTACCAAGGTAGTCCCTGTTTCAATTATCCTAATAATACCAGCGTTTTATGAATAATTATTTTTTAAAAGGCCAAAACGTGATCTGTATAAATACGATAAAAGAGGGAAATGTAGCGAAAGCGCAATAGTGGGGCAATCTAAGAATTTTCTTAAATTGTAAATTATCGTTTCTTCTATTCGCTGACAGGATAACAAAAAAGGGAAGGAGAGTGCGCCTCCCTTACAAAAGGAGGCGCATGATGCTGTACTGCTAATGATTAAAAGTGCGTATTGACACTCATATACCAGGTGCGGCCCGGCTCGTTATAGGTCGCTGCGCCTGCGCCATACATATAGGACTTCGTCGTATCGTTACCGGTGGTCTGGGCGTTACCCGCGCGCCACTGGCGTTTATCAAAGACGTTATCCACGCCTGCCGTCAGGCTGACGTTTTTGGTTGCGTCCCAGGTGCCGCTCAGGCCAACGATGCTGTACGGGCTCACCTCATCGGTTTCGCTGCCTGTGGCGCGGTTACCTTTGTAGTTGTAGATTTTCGGCTGCTGCTTGCCGTACCAGGTGAAGGTGGACTGCACGGAGATGTCCTGGCGGATCTGCCAGCTCAGCGTCGAGTTCAGCGTATACTCCGGAATGATAGAGAGGCGATCGCCGGTGGTTTTATTCTTACTTTGCAGCATATAGGTCAGATTGTTGGTCCAGTTCACCGTATCGGTCACCGGCACGTTGAGCGTCCCTTCTAACCCCTCCACTACCGCTTTCGGCACGTTCTCCCACTGGTAAATATCCGTGGATGCCTTAGAGGCTTTGCCAATTGGCGCATAGCCCGCTTCAATCTTGTCGCGATAGTCGTTGCGGAACCAGGTCACGCCAGCCAGCCAGCCGTCGCGCTTGAACTCCAGCCCAACCTCTTTGTTGATGCTGGTTTCCGCTTTCAGATCGTCATTACCCATCAGGTAACAGGCACCGGCGCTGGCGTAGCAGCCCTGGCCGCGGCTATAGAGGATGTAGTTCGGGTTAGTCTGGTAGAGGCTTGGCGCTTTATAGGCGCGAGCAATACCCATTTTCAGCGTAATGTCATCCGTTAGCCCCTGGGAGAGGTTCAGGGATGGGCTCCAGTTATCGCCAACTATGGTGTGATGGTCGAAGCGCAGGCCCGGCGTCAGCATTGTACTGTCGGTCAGCTCCATGTTGTTTTCCGCAAACAGAGAGAAGATCTCTGCCTGGGAGTAGGGGCTGCGGTTGGTGGGATCTACCCCGGCAATGGTGCCGCCTTCGGTCAGCGACTGGGTGTTGGAGGCCAGATCCTTCATGCGCTGCTGGTTCCACTCGGTGCCCAGCGTCAGGGTCTGGTTGACCAGCAGATCCAGCGGCAGGTTAACTTCGCTATGCAGCAGCACGTCGGCAAGATCGATATTCGAGAAGTTCTCGTCAGAGAAGATCCCTTCGGTGCCGCCTGCCAGGCCTTCGTTATTACGCGTGTTGCGGGTGTGCTCGTACTGCGCATAGGTGTTGGTCGTGACGCCGTTATCCCAGCCGCCGTTCCAGGTCAGGGCGTAGTTCTGGCGATAGAGACGGTTGGTCTCTTTGCCGTAGTTCTTTTTCACCAGCGCGTTGGTGTTGGTGTTCTGGGTATCGCCCGCGTAGAGGTTGCCCTGACGGCTGTAGCCTGCCTCCAGCTCCAGCGAGTTCATGGGGGCAAAATCCCAGCGTAGCTGACCATTCACATCTTTATTGGTCACCCCTTCACGCCCGGCCGGCATGGTGCCCGCGTAGCTGCCGGTACGCTCAGATTCGTGGCCTTTGTTGATATCCCAGGCGTCGGCCTGGGTTTTCTCCAGGTTGCCGTAGAGGCGGAAGCTGAAATCGCCCCCCAGCGGGCCGGTCAGGTTGAAGTTGGTGCGCTTGGTTGAGCCTTCAGATTTGTGTTCCGGTGCGTTGAGGTAGGTGTCCCATGCGCCGTGCCACTCGCTGCTGGACTTCTTGGTGATGATATTGACCACGCCGCCCGCTGCACCGTTGCCATAGCGTGCCGCCGCCGGGCCACGGATCACTTCGATGCGCTCGATCATCTCAGGGGGTACCCAGCTGGTATCACCCCGTGTGTCGCGCTCGCCGCGCCAGCCCAGGCGCACCGAGTTGCGGCTGGTGACCGGCTTGCCGTCGATCAGGATCAGCGTGTTTTCCGGGCCCATACCGCGAATATCGATCTGACGGCTGTTGCCGCGCTGGCCGCTGGTAGAGTTACCGGTGAGGTTGACCCCCGGCATGGTACGAATAATTTCAGAGACGTCGCGAGCGGGCGGATTTTTACGGATCTCATCGGCGGTGATAGTAGAGACGCCAGGAGCCTGAAGATTCTGCTCGGCGGCGGTGACAACGATAGTGTCATCCCCGGCAGGCGCCTCCTCTGCATGAAGCGGTAGTGCAACCCCGTAAATGCCCAGATTGACCAATATGGCCAGGGACTTAATCTTGTTATTCATTATGTTACCTGTTTTATCGCCAGAAGACCGCCTACCTGTCCTTGTACCCTGCACGCACGCGGCTCATGACCTGATTATGTGAAAGACGCGCTTCCCACAGCGCGCCAATACGCTATTGCAAATGCAAATAGTTATCAATAATATTATCGATAATTTTTCTTACATTTGAAAAAATGCCGCAATAAGTACGGGGTTAATTAGGGTGACGATGCGAGCAACGGGCAGCGATGCCTGGTGGGAGTCAAAACAGGGACCTGAATGGTTCCGGGACGGTGAGGACCGGTGTCAGGTTACCTTCTGGTGGCGCGATCCGGCCGGGTCGGAGGTGACCTCTTCTGTACAGCATGTATGGATCTACATCACCGGTGTGACCGATCATCACCAAAACGCCAGACCTCAATCCCTGAGCCGCGTCCCCGGTACCGACGTCTGGTTCTGGCAGACTTCGCTCAACGCCCGCTGGCGCGGCAGCTACTGCCTCATCCCCTCTGAAAATGCACAGGACTTTGCTGAATCGGCGTTTACAGGCGAGGTGCCGGACCGTATGGCCCTGCGCGAAGGCTGGCGCAAATTGCTGGCCCACGCCGTTGCCGATCCGCTCAATCCGCTGTCGTGGCGAGGAGGGCGCGGTCATCCGGTCTCGGCCCTTGAGATGCCTGATGCACCAGAGCAGCCAGGCTGGCATGCCCCGCAGGACACCCCTTATACGCCCCCGACCTGCATTTCCTGGCGCAGCCGCCGACTGGGCAACAAACGGCGGGTCTGGATCTACACCACCGGCGAGGAGAACGTTAGCGAACTTAGCGAACGCCCGCTGGCGGTGCTGCTGGACGGCCAGTTCTGGGCGCAGAGTATGCCCATCTGGCCCGCCCTTGCCGCGCTAACCCGTGAAGGCAAGCTACCGCCAGCGGTCTATCTGCTGATTGACTCGATTGATAACACCCAGCGTAGCCGCGAGCTGCCCTGTAACCCGCAGTTCTGGCAGGCGTTACAGGAAGAGCTGCTCCCCCAGGTCAAGGCTCAGGCCCCGTTCAGCGATGAGGCATCGCGCACGGTGGTGGCCGGGCAGAGCTTTGGCGGCCTGGCCTCGCTCTATGCCGGACTGAACTGGCCAGCGCGTTTCGGCTGTGTGCTAAGCCAGTCCGGCTCCTACTGGTGGCCGCATCGCGGCGCACAGCAGGATGGTGTGATTATCGAGCAGCTCAAAACCGGCACGCCGCAGCCGCTGAAACTACGCATCGTGCTGGAGGCGGGAACCCGTGAACCGCTCATTTTCCGCGTTAACCAGTCGCTCTACTCTCTTTTACAGCCGGCGACAGCGGCGCTTTTTTGGCGTCCCACCGACGGCGGACACGACGCGCTGTGCTGGCGCGGCGGGCTAACCGCAGGGCTGATGACGCTCTGGCAGCCGCGGGTTCAGGCCGCGTCGTAAAGCATTTTTCCACGACAGGAGTGTGGTATGGAGTTCAGTAATCCCTTCGACGATCCAGAGGGTCAGTTTTACATTCTGCAAAATGCGCAGCAGTGCTATAGCCTGTGGCCGCAGCAGTGCGCTCTGCCGCCGGGCTGGCACATCGTTGCCGACCCGCAGCCGCAGTCAGTGTGTCACGCCTGGCTGGCGGCGCAGTGGCAGAACCTCACCCCAGCGTATCATGCGCGTTAAGGAGCACCTCATGTCGAAACGTCTGCCGCTGGTTGCGGCCCAGACCGGGATCTGGATGGCGGAAACGCTCTCCACGTTGCCTAACGCCTGGAGCGTGGCGCACTATGTTGTCATCGAAGATAGCGAGCTGAATGAGGCGCTATTTGGCGAGGCGATTGTCACCGGTATGGGCCATGCCGATACCCTGCGCAGCCGCTTTGTTGAGGATAACGGAGAGGTTTTTCAGTGGATCGATGAAGCCATGCCGCTGATGCCGCCTGCGGTCCATGACCTGCGCGCCAGCGCCGATCCCCATGCCGCGGCAATGGCCGTGATGCAGGGTGATTTAGCCCAGAATCTGCGCGTCGACGGCGGTCAACCGCTGTTTCACCATGCGCTGCTCCGCCTTGGGGAGCGCCGTTGGTACTGGTATCAGCGCTATCACCACCTGCTGGTGGATGGCTTCAGCTTCCCGGCCATCACCCGCCATATTGCAGCCATCTATACCGCATGGCGACGCGGCGAACCGGCACCGGCATCGCCTTTTACCCCCTTCGTTGAGGTAGTGGAAGAGTATCAGCGCTATCGCGATAGCGAGGCCTATAGCCGGGACGCGGCCTGGTGGCGTGAGGTAAGCCAGAGCCTGCCGCCGCCGGTATCGCTCTCTACCAGCCCGCTGCCGGGACGCGCCTCTACCGCCGATATTTTGCGTCTAAAGCTGACTCTCGACGCCGAGGCGTTTTCTCGCCTTGTTGCACGGAACAGCCGTTGCCAGCCGCCGGATCTTGCTCTGGCGCTGGTCTCTCTCTGGCTCGCCCGTCTTTGCGGACGCAGAGACTACGCCGCCGGGTTTATCTTTATGCGCCGGATGGGATCCGCTGCGCTCTGCGCCACCGGCCCGGTGCTCAACGTCCTGCCTCTGGCGGTGAACGTTGATCCGGCAGAGAGCCTTGACGCGCTGGCACAAAAACTTGCTGCCCGGTTGAAAAAGATGCGCCGCCACCAGCGCTATGACGCCGAGCAGATCGTGCGCGATAGCGGGCAGGTAACAAGCGATCGCGCCCTGTTTGGCCCGGTATTTAACGTGAAAATGTTTGACTACCAGCTGAATATTGACGGGACGGCGGGAACCACCCATACCCTGGCCACCGGGCCGGTTAACGACCTGGAGATTGCGCTTATTCCTGACGATAAAGGTGGCCTGGCGGTAGAGATCCTCGCCAACCGCCAGCGCTATGATGAGGCCTCACTAACCGTTCATGCCGCCAGGCTGGACGCGCTGCTGCGCCAGTTTGCTGATAATCCGGCCCTGCGCTGCGGCGAGGCGGCGCTCATTCTGCCCGCGGAGCAGGAGAAGATTGCCCGTATCAACGACACCCGCATCAGCCTGCCGGCCACCACCCTCAGCGCCCTTGTCGCCGCTCAGAGTGAAAAAACGCCTGACGCTCCGGCGCTGGCGGATGCCCGCTGGCAGTTCAGCTACCGCGAGATGCGCGAGCAGGTCATCGCCCTGGCGCAGGTGTTACGCCAGCACGGCGTTCAACCTGGGGACAGCGTCGCCGTGGCGCTGCCGCGTTCAGTCTTTCTCACCCTGGCCCTGCACGCCATTGTCGAGGCAGGGGCCGCCTGGCTACCGCTGGATACCGGTTACCCGGATGACCGACTGCATATGATGCTGGAGGATGCCCAGCCGCGCCTGCTTATCACTGCTGAGGATCAGCGGGTGCGGTTCAGCGCGATCCCGCAGCTCGCCCACCTCTGCTATAGCGCGCCGCTGCCGGTGACGAACGCACCCGCGTTGGCGCTCTCAAAGCCAGAGCATACCGCCTATATCATCTTTACCTCCGGCTCGACGGGCCGTCCGAAAGGGGTAATGGTGGGGCAGACGGCCATCGTCAACCGTCTGCTGTGGATGCAGGCGAGCTATCCGCTGGGCACACAGGACGTGGTGGCGCAAAAGACGCCGTGCAGCTTTGACGTCTCGGTGTGGGAGTTCTTCTGGCCCTTTATTGCCGGAGCGAAGCTGGTGATGGCTGAGCCGGAGGCGCACCGCGATCCGCTGGCGCTTCAGGACTTTTTTGCCCGTTACGGGGTGACCACTACTCACTTTGTCCCCTCGATGCTGGCGGCGTTTGTCGCCTCTCTGACGCCGGAGAGAGCGCAGGCAAGCTGCCGGACGCTGCGTAACGTCTTTTGCAGCGGCGAAGCGCTGCCAACAGATCTCTGCCGCGAATGGGAATGCGTAACCGGCGTGCCGCTGCATAACCTCTATGGCCCGACGGAAGCGGCGGTAGATGTCAGCGCATATCCAGCTTATGGCGAGGCGTTGGCCGGGGTCAGCGGGCCCAGCGTGCCGATTGGCTATCCGGTCTGGAACACAGGCCTACGCATTCTGGATGGCATGATGCAGCCTCTGCCGCCGGGCGTGGCGGGTGATCTCTACCTGACTGGCATTCAGCTGGCGCAGGGCTATCTGGGGCGTCCCGATCTGACCGCCAGCCGCTTTATTGCCGATCCCTTTGCGCCAGGCGAGCGGATGTACCGCACCGGCGACGTAGCGCGCTGGCTGGAGAACGGGGCGGTGGAGTACCTGGGACGCAGTGACGATCAGCTGAAAATTCGCGGCCAACGCATTGAGCTGGGGGAAATTGACTCGGTCATGCAGATGCTGCCGGACGTGGCCCAGGCGGTCACCCACGCCTGCGTGCTTAACCAGGCGGCAGCGGTCGGCGGCGATGCACGTCAGCTGGTGGGCTACCTGGTGTCGGCCTCGGGCCAGCCGCTGGAGAGTGCTGCGCTGATTGAACAGCTAAAGACGCAGCTGCCGCCGCATATGGTGCCCACCGCGCTGGTACAGCTTGATGCGCTGCCGCTCAGCGCCAACGGCAAGCTGGATCGCAAGGCGCTGCCGCTGCCGACGCCTGTGGCGACAGCAGGCGGACGTGCACCCGAAACGGAAACCGAGGTCGCTATCGCCGCGCTGTTTGCCGAGCTGCTGGCCTGTGAGGTAGATGACGTCAGCGCCGACTTCTTTGCGCTTGGCGGCCACTCGCTGCTGGCGATGCGGCTGGCGGCGAGGCTTAGCCAGATGTTTGCCCGTCAGGTGACACCAGGGCAGGTGATGGTCGCCTCAAGCGTGGCGAAGTTGGCGACACTGCTGGAGGCCGATGCGCAGGATGGGAGCCTGCAACGCCTGGGCTACGAGACAATTCTGCCCCTGCGGGAGAGTCATGGTCCAACGCTGTTCTGCTTCCATCCCGCCTCCGGCTTTGCCTGGCAGTTTAGCGTGCTGGCACGCTATCTCAATCCGCGCTGGTCGATTGTCGGCATCCAGTCGCCGCGTCCGGCCGGGCCGATGGCTACCGCCGCCACGCTGGATGAGGTGTGTGAAGCGCACCTGCAAACGCTGCTTGCCCAGCAGCCGCACGGTCCGTACTACCTGTTTGGCTACTCCCTCGGCGGCACCCTGGCGCAGGGAATAGCCGCTCGCCTGCGGCTGCGTGGTGAAGCGGTTGCCTTCCTTGGGCTGCTGGATACCTGGCCGCCAGAGACGCAAAATTGGGCAGAGAAAGAGGCTAACGGTCTCGATCCTGAGGTGCTGGCGGAGATCGATCGTGAGCGGGAAGCGTTCCTTACTGCCCAGCAGGGCCAGGCGTCAGGCGAGCTGTTTAATGCGATCGAGGGCAACTATGGCGATGCGGTTCGTCTGCTGACTACCGCCCATAGCCTGCCGTTTGATGGCAAGGCCACGCTGTTTGTTGCCGAGCGTACGCTGCCAGCGGGGATGGATCCCCAGCGGGTCTGGTCGCCGTGGGTGAATGAGCTAGAGGTGCATCGTCAAGACTGCGCGCATGTGGATATTATTTCGCCGTCAGTGTTTGTATCTATCGGGCCAATATTAACAGCGTTGCTTAATTAATAGACCGTCACGCCTACCAGATATGGTGGGCGTGACGGCCAGACTTAAAACTTTGTTCAGATTAATCTTATAAAGTACTATTATAGGAGCGTCGGTTGTAAATAATGCTTTCGTAGCAAAATAGGGTAGAGTTTAAAGATGTCAACGTTAGATATTAAACAGGATAATGAGGTACAGTTACGTCCCTATCCAGTCGGACCTCATCGTGCTCACGAAATTGATCTCCTCACGCTCCTTGACGTTTTATGGGCAGCCAAAAAACAAATTATCGCCATAGCCGCAGCCTTTGCTGTGACTGGCCTATTACTCTCATTTGTGCTGCCACAGAAATGGACCAGCGAAGCGATTATCACGCCTGCAGAGCAGACACAGTGGCGCTTGCTACAGCAAACGCTGATGGAGTTGCAGGTGCTGGATATAGACGTACCGGTAACGCCAGTTGATGTTTTTGGTCAGTTTATTAAAAATTTCAGCTCGCAGTCTCTGCAGGAAGAGTATTTCCGCAATTCACCCTATATGAAAGCGCATTATCCCGATCTTGATGTAGATTCGTTAGAGTTTCAGCGTGCGGTTGTTCGCCTAACGGAAAAAGTGAAGATTATTGATAACGCTTCGCCAAAGAGCAACGTTGAAGTGCCCTTTACGTCATGGACGCTTAGCTTTACTGCCTCAACGGCTGACGATGCTAAAGAGGTCCTTGAGGGCTATATTGATTATGTCGCGGCAAAGGTGGTGAACGAGACCACAGAGAATATCCGTAATACGTTGGCGTTAAAAACGCGCTTTGAGCAAGAGAAGCTGAATCTCGATCGTGTGCGCCTGACTAACCAGCGAGATACAAAGATCCAGCGTTTGAATTACTCTCTGGAAGTCGCCAACGCTGCGGGTATTAAAAAGCCGGTCTACAGCAATGGGCAGGTCGTGAATGACGATCCCGATTTCTCAATTACGCTGGGCGCTGATGGTATCCAGGAAAAGCTGCGGATTGAAAAGTCGCTGAAGGATATTGCCGATCTGAATGCCGATCTGCGCAACCGTGAATATCATCTTGAACAGTTGCAGAAGCTGAACGTGAAAGATATTGCCTTCTCACCGTTTAAATATCAGCTCTCACCGTCGCTGCCAATAAAAAAAGACGGTCAGGGTAAAGCCATTATCACCATTCTAATGGGATTAGTGGGCGTGATTATTGCCTGCGGCGTCGTTCTGCTGCGCAATGCGATGCTGGCACGTACTTTACCTCCGGTAGCGCCGGAGATGGTATTGGAATCAGCGTAAATGCCTGGCGGGGCCTCTAACTCCGCACCGTGCCTACCGCAGGCCGGGCAAAGGCAGAGCCGCCCGGCATTACACCATCAGCACCGTCATGCCCGGTGGCGCTCCGCTTACCGGGCCTACAAACCTGCACCGTGCCCAATGTAGGCCGGGCAAACGCAGAGCCGCCCGGCATTGCAACATCAGCACCGTCATGCCCGGTGGACCGCCTACCGGGCCTACAAACGTTTTATATCACTATACGCCCCAGCGGCACTACCAGCGGCGTATGCGCCACCGGGTCGTCGATAATCATACAGCGTAACCCGTAGACGGCCTCAATCAGCTCCGCCGTCACAATCTCCTTCGGCGCACCCTGGGCCACAATTTTCCCGTCTCGCAGAGCGATTAGATGAGTCGCATAGCGGCAGGCCTGGTTCAGGTCGTGCAGCACCGCCGCCAGCGTGTAGCCCTGCTCGCGGTTCAGCTCGCTAAGCAACTCCAGGACGTCAATCTGATAGCTGATATCCAGCCAGGTGGTCGGCTCATCCAGCAGCATAATCGCCGTCTCCTGCGCCAACACCATCGCTATCCATGCCCGCTGACGCTGGCCGCCGGAGAGCGTATCCACGCTTTGTAAGGCGAGATCCGCCACGCCAGTGGCTTCCATTGCCCGCTGTACGGCGCGATCGTCCTCCTGTCGCCAGCGGGTAAAGAGCGGCTGGTGCGGATAGCGGCCCCGGGAGACCAGCTCCTGCACCGTAATATCCCCCGGCGTGGTGGCGTTCTGCGCCAGCAGCCCGATGCGCCGCGCCACCTCTTTGCTGTTGAAGCGCTGGATCTGCTCGCCATCAAGATAGACATGTCCGTGGCTGGGCGTCATCAGGCGGCTCAGGGTGCGCAGCAGGGTCGATTTGCCGCAGCCGTTGGGGCCAATGATCGCGGTAAAGTAGCCGTCAGGAATGGCCACGGAGAGATTGTCCGCCACCACCTTTTTACCGTAGCCAAGCGTTAACTGGTCGCCGCGCAGACGGGCTGTTGAATCGGTCATCTTTTGCGGGACTCCTTGATTAACAGGACGATAAGGTAGATACCGCCCAGGCTTACGGTGACCACGCCGACCGGAAGCTGATAGGGAATAAACAGCTGCTGGGCGCAGAGATCGGCAGCCAGCAGCAGCAGCGCGCCGCAAAGCGCCGCCTGGGTCAGGCCCCAGCGCGCCGTGCCGCTGATGCGTCGGGCGATATGCGGTGCAACCAGCGCCACGAAAGAGATAGGCCCGGCGAGGGCGGTCGCCGCCGCAGTCAGCACCACGGCCACCAGCATGAGCATCAGCCGGGAGCGCTCGACGCTGACGCCCAGCGCGCAGGCGCTGTCATCGCCCATCTCCAGCAGCCGCATCCGCCGTACCAGCAGCGTGGCGCAGACCAACATCAGCAGCATGATCGGCGCGGAGGGCCAGGTTTTAGCCCAGGTCAGACCGTTGAGCGAACCGGCGTTCCACAGCCCGGCGGTGAGGGCGGTCTCCAGCGAGGCTTTAATCAGCAGCCAGGTATTGAAGGCGATCAGCATCGCGCGAACGCCGATGCCAATAATGATCAGGCGAAAGGTCTCGATGCCGTTGCGCCAGGCCAGCGCCCACACCACCAGCGAGGTGAGGATCCCCCCGGCCATCGCCGCAAAGGCAATAGCGGTCAGATCCTGGCCATAGAGCACCATCGCTACCAGCACGCCGCTCCAGGCCCCGGTGTTAAAACCCATTACATCCGGACTGCCCAGCGGGTTACGCATCAGCGACTGGAAGATCGCCCCGCTGACCCCCAGCGCACCGCCGATGAGTAGCGCCATCAGCACCCGCGGCAGACGCCACTCGTTGACCACCAGCGCAACGCCGCGCGGCGCATCGCCGGTAAAGGCGGCCAGCACCTGAGCCGGGGCAAGCGGTACCGTACCGCTGCACAGACTCCACAGGGCGACCATCACGCTGGCGCAGGCCAGCAGAAGAATGCTAACAATAAGACGACGGGAGGGGGCGATCACAGCGCACCTCCCCGACGGTGACGACGCACCAGAAAGATCAATACCGGCGCACCGATAAAGGCGCTCACCACCGATACGCGCAGCTCACCCGGCACGATCAGCCTGCCAATGATATCGGCAAACAGCAGCAGGGCAGGGGTAGCAAGAAGGGTCACCGGCAGAGACCAGCGGTGGTCGGCCCCCACCAGCCAGCGCGCCATATGCGGCATCATCAGGCCAATAAAGGCGATGGGACCCGAGACGGCGGTGGCGCTGGCGCACAGAACGGTGATAGCCAACAGGCCCAGCAGCTGGGTGCGAGCGACCCTGCTGCCGAGCGCGGTGGCGGTATCGCTGCCGAGGCTCAGGCTGTTTAGCGCCCGACTCAGCATGAGCGCAATCGCCCCCGCTATTAGCACCGGAATCAACACGATACGCAGCGTATGCAGGGTACGCACGTCGAGAGAGCCCGCCTGCCAGAAGCGCAGCTGGTCATAGACGTCCGGGTTAAGTAGCGAGATCCCGCTGGAGAGACCCTCCAGCACTGCCGCCAGCGCGACCCCCGCCAGGGTGAGGCGCACCGGACTCAGCTGTCCGCCGCCCGCGCTGCCGGTAAACGCTACTACCAGCGAGGCTGCCAGCGCACCGCAGAAGGCCAGCCCTAGCTGCTCGCCGGGGGAGGTGATGCCCAGCAGCGCCGCGCCGAGCACGATGGCAAAGCTTGCCCCAGCGTTAACGCCGAGCAGGCCGGGATCGGCGAGGGGATTACGGGTCAGGGTCTGCATCAGCGCTCCCGCGAGACCCAGCGCGCCGCCAACCAGCAGGCCAGCCAGCGTACGCGGCAGGCGGGCATCAAGCACAATCGTGCAGTCGGCGCTTTGGCAGGTGCCGGAGAGGGCATCCATCACAACGGAGAGGGGCAGCGGCTTGGCCCCGATCAGCAGGCTAAGCACGCCTGCAACCAGCAGCAGTAGCAATAATCCGCCCACGGCCCACGGGCGCGCCGGATTAACGGAAAGCGACATAACAACGTCCCTGACGTGATAATGATAGTAATTATCGTTATCGATCTTATTGCGGTATGTTAGCATGTGCGGCTTGAAAACTGGTATCAAAAGTTCGCACAAGGCACTGTAATGACCCGACAATCCTGGCTGATCAACGTCAGCCTGTTGAGAACCCATCCCGCGTTTCGCGCTGTTTTTATTGCCCGTTTTATCTCCATTGTGTCGCTGGGCCTGCTCGGCGTCGCCGTGCCGGTGCAGATCCAGGCCATGACCCACTCCAGCTGGCTGGTAGGGCTGGCGGTGACCCTTACCGGCGGGGCGATGTTTGTTGGACTGATGGTCGGCGGCGTGCTGGCGGACCGCTACGAGCGCAAGCGCCTGATCCTGCTGGCGCGCGGCACCTGCGGTATCGGCTTTATTGGCCTCTGCCTCAATGCTGCCCTGCCTGAGCCCTCGCTGCTGGCGATCTATCTGCTCGGCCTGTGGGACGGCTTTTTCGGCGCGCTGGGGGTGACGGCGCTGCTGGCTGCGACCCCGGCGCTGGTAGGGCGGGAGAACCTGATGCAGGCCGGGGCGATCACTATGCTTACCGTGCGCCTCGGATCGGTTATCTCGCCAATGCTTGGTGGCCTGCTGCTCGCCTCCGGAGGCGTGGTGTGGAACTATGCCCTGGCGGCGGCGGGGACCTTTATTACGACCCTGACCCTGCTGCGCCTGCCGCAGCTGCCTCCGCCGCCCCAGCCGCGTGAGCATCCCCTTAAATCGCTGCTGGCGGCGTTTCGCTTCCTGCTGCACAGCCCGCTGATCGGCGGCATCGCCCTGCTGGGCGGCCTGCTGACGATGGCTAGCGCCGTGCGCGTTCTCTATCCGGCGCTGGCGATCCACTGGCAGATGTCAGCCGCCGAGATCGGCATCCTCTACGCGGCCCTGCCGCTCGGTGCCGCGCTGGGGGCGCTCACCAGCGGCAACCTGGTCCAGCGTCCGCGTCCCGGGGCGATTATCCTCTTCTCTACCCTCGGGGCCTTTGTCGCCATCGCCCTGTTTAGCCTGATGCCAATCTGGCCGCTGGGCGTACTCTTCCTTGCCCTGGCGGGCTGGCTCAGCGCCATCAGCTCGTTGCTCCAGTACACGCTGCTGCAAACCCAGACGCCGGAGGCGATGCTGGGCAGGATCAACGGCCTGTGGACGGCGCAGAACGTTACCGGGGATGCAATAGGCGCGGCGCTGCTGGGTGGGATGAGCGTGGCGATGACGCCCGCCGCCTCGGCCAGCGTCGGCGGGGCGGTGCTGGCGGTGACGGGGGCAGTACTGATCCTGCTTCTCGGTGAGCTGCGGCGTTTCCACCAGAGCCCACCGGCAGGCGCTAACTAAACAGCGTGGCGAAGCGCTTAAGCAGCAGCGTGGCGCTGTAGTAGTCGAGGCGGAAGGTTTCGGTGCCAAGGGCGTAGACGCGTTTGTTCTGCACCGCGCTGAGATGGCTCAGCAGCGGATTGGCATAGATAGCCTCGGCGTCTTTCTCGTTGCCCGCAAAGAGGAATAGCGCTTCGCCATTCAGTCCGGCGGCAAGATTTTCCCCGCCCAGCTGGACGATATCGTGCCGCTTGCCCTGGCTCTGGCTGGCGTGCAGCCCGTCAGGCAGCGCGGCAAGGGTAAAGCCCAACTGCGAGAGCAGCTGCCCCTGGGCTGAATCAGCCGTCCACAGGTTAGCGCTGTGCGCCGCCGGATTATAGACCAGGGCGCTCACCGGCTGCGGCGTCAGCTTCATCTGCTGTTTCACCTTCGCCAACTGCTGATTAAAGTCGCTAATGCGGGCTTTGGCCTGCTGCTCCTGGCCGGTGATCTCCCCGAGCTGGGTGAGCAGGGTCTGCCAGCTCTTATCGTCGTAGTTGATGATCAGGGTCGGGGCAATAGCAGAAAGCTGATCGTATAGTGCCAGCGCAGAGTCACCCCCGGTGGCGCTAATCAGGATCAAATCCGGCATTTGAGCAGCGACGGCCTCGGCGTTCGGCTCGCCAATATAGAGCCGGGCCAGCTTGCGTGCTTTGGCGATCTCCCCCCACTGGCGCAGGAAGCCATTCTCATCGGCAACGCGGTTGTTCGGCGCGGTTGCGCCGCTGGCCACCACCGGGGCGTCAATCGCCAGCAGCGAGCCGGTGAGCGTGACGCTGGTCGAGACAATGCGCAGGGGTTTATGATCGAGCGTATGCACGCCCCGGCTGTCGGTAACCTGTCGGGGCCAGTCAGCGGCCTGGGCTACAGAAATTCCTAAAACTACAAGGCCCAGCGTTAGCAGGGATCTAAGCGAAAGGGGGGAGAATCTCACGGCGTGCATCCTGTTATTGTGCGGCTAATGCTTCTCATTTTCATCATTGCGCCGCCGGATGCAAGTTTTTAGCCGCACAAAACTGCGCCCTCTGAGGTTGACATCGCTCGGGATAACTCTTAGCTTACCGACCAAAATATAAATGATAATAATTCTTACTACTTTTATCGTTTTCGGAGAAGGATATGGATTCGTCAATGGCGGAGGAGACTCGGCTTACCGTGAACACGCTGGCATCAGACCAATTTTTCTTTATGTCGCCGTATCGCAGCTTCAGCACATCGGGCTGCTTTATGCGCATCAGCGAACCGGCTAACGGCGGGGACGATCTCAACGGCGCGTTCCAGCAGAAGCTGGCTCAGGCGTTCAGCGAGGCCAAAAAACAGGGGATCGCGAAGCCGATTGTAGTGGGCGCTATTCCGTTTGATACCACTCAGCCTTCCGCGCTGTTTATCCCCCGCGCCTGGGAGAGCTTCTCTCGTCCGGCGAAGCAGCACTCCGCGCGCTACTTCCAGGGGGGCGATGCCCTCAACGTGCTGACCCGCAAGGCGATCCCCGATCACCCGGTCTTTACCGATATGGTGGCCCGCGCCGCCGCCCTGACCGCCACCCCGCAGGTGGATAAAGTGGTGCTTTCGCGCCTGATCGATATCACCACCGACAAACGCATTGACGGCGGAGCGCTGCTGGAGCGGCTGATTGCACAGAACCCGGCCAGCTTTAACTTCCACGTGCCGCTGCCCGACGGTGGCGTGCTGCTGGGGGCCAGCCCGGAGCTGCTGCTGCGCAAAGAGGCATCACACTTTAGCTCGCTGCCGCTGGCCGGCTCTGCTCGCCGCCAGCCGGATGACATGCTGGACCGCGAGGCGGGCAACAAGCTGCTGGCCTCGGAGAAAGATCGCCACGAGCATGAGCTGGTGACCCAGGCGATGAAAACCGTGCTGGCTCCCCGCAGCCGTGAACTGACGCTGCCGGACTCGCCGCAGCTGGTCAACACCCCGACGCTCTGGCATCTGGCAACCCCCATTGAGGGGGTAGCCCAGGCGGAGGAGAACGCTCTGACGCTGGCCTGTTTGCTGCATCCGACCCCAGCGTTGAGCGGCTTCCCGCATCAGGTCGCAAAAGAGCTGATTGCCGGACTGGAGCCATTTAATCGCGATCTGTTTGGCGGCATCGTTGGCTGGTGCGACGCCGACGGCAATGGCGAGTGGGTAGTCACTATCCGCTGCGCACGTCTGCACGAAAATCAGGTCCGCCTGTTTGCCGGGGCCGGGATCGTCCCGGCCTCGTCGCCGGAAGCCGAATGGCGTGAGACCGGCGTAAAACTCACCACCATGCTCAACGTTTTTGGCTTGAATTAAGGAGCAGTCATGACAATTCCCTTTACCCGCTGGCCCGATGAATTTGCCCGGCGCTACCGTGAGAAAGGCTACTGGCAGGATCTGCCCCTGAGCGATGTGTTGACCCGTCACGCCCAGAGCGATGCGCTGGCGGTGATCGACGGCGATCGCGAACTGAGCTATCGCCAGCTGAATCAGGCGGCGGATAACCTGGCCGCCTCACTGCAGGCGAAAGGGCTGCGCGCAGGCGACACCGCGCTGGTGCAGCTGGGCAACGTGGCGGAGTTCTACATCACCCTCTTTGCCCTGCTGAAAATCGGCGTTGCGCCGGTGAACGCCCTGTTCAGCCATCAGCGCAGCGAGCTGAACGCCTACGCGGCCCAGATCAAACCGGCGCTGCTGGTGGCCGACCGCGATCATCCCCTGTTTAACGACGATCGGTTTCTTACTGGTTTCGTAGAGGAGCACGGCTCGCTGCGGGTCGTGCTGCTGCGTAATGAGACCGGCGATCGTGCTCTGGCGGCGGCCATCGACCGTCCAGCGGAGCACGCGGTGAACGCACCGACGCCTGCCGATGAGGTGGCGTTCTTCCAGCTCTCCGGGGGCAGCACCGGCACGCCGAAGCTGATCCCGCGCACGCATAACGACTACTACTACAGCATCCGCCGCAGCAATGAGATCTGCCATTTCGATAACCAGACGCGCTACCTCTGCGCGCTGCCAGCGGCGCACAACTACCCGATGAGCTCCCCCGGCGCGCTTGGCGTTTTTCTGGCCGAAGGCTGCGTAGTGCTGGCCGCCGATCCCAGTGCCACCCTCTGCTTCCCGCTGATTGAGAAGCACCGGATCAACGTCACCGCGCTGGTGCCGCCCGCCGTCAGCCTTTGGCTACAGGCGATCCAGGAGTGGTGCAGCAACGCCCAGCTGGCCTCTCTTAAGCTGTTGCAGGTAGGCGGAGCGCGGCTCTCCGCGACCCTCGCCGCACGCATTCCGGCCGAGATAGGCTGTCAGTTACAGCAGGTGTTCGGCATGGCCGAGGGGCTGGTGAACTACACCCGCCTCGATGACAGCATTGAGCGCATCAATAATACTCAGGGCTGCCCGATGTGCCCGGATGACGAAGTGTGGGTGGCGGACGCCGACGGCAATCCGCTTCCGCGCGGCGAGGTGGGTCGCCTGATGACGCGTGGGCCATACACCTTCCGGGGTTATTTCAACAGCCCGCAGCACAACGCCAGTGCCTTCGACGAGAACGGTTTTTACTGCTCCGGGGATCTGATCGCTATCGATGAGCAGGGCTACATCACTGTTCAGGGGCGCGAGAAGGATCAGATCAACCGCGGGGGCGAGAAGATTGCTGCAGAAGAGGTCGAGAACCTGCTCCTGCGCCACTCCTCTATTATCCATGCCGCACTGGTAAGCATGGAGGACAGCCTGCTCGGCGAGAAGAGCTGTGCATTTCTGGTGGTCTCCCAGCCGGTGCGCGCCGTGGAGATCCGCCGCTTCCTGCGTGAGCAGGGCGTCGCTGAATTTAAACTGCCCGATCGCGTGGAGTGCGTGGATGCGCTGCCGCTGACGCCGGTCGGCAAGGTCGATAAGAGAGAGCTGCGCCTGCGGCTGGCCGAACGGTCTCAGGCGTAACAAAGGAGAGAAGTATGGCAATCCCAAAATTAACCGGCTACGCGCTGCCTGCGGCCACCGAGATCCCGCAGAATAAGGTCAGCTGGGCCTTTGAACCCGAGCGCGCCGCGCTGTTAATCCATGATATGCAGGACTATTTCATCAACTTCTGGGGCGAAGACTGCCCGATGATGGCCCAGGTGATAGCGAACATCGTCGCCCTGCGTGAATTCTGCAAGCAGCACAATATCCCGGTCTACTACACCGCCCAGCCGAAAGAGCAGAGCGATGAAGATCGCGCCCTGCTGAACGACATGTGGGGGCCGGGCCTGACCCGCAAGCCGGAAGAGCAGCAGGTGGTTGCCGCCCTGGCCCCGGACGAAGATGACACCGTGCTGGTGAAGTGGCGCTATAGCGCCTTCCACCGCTCGCCGCTGGAGCAGATGCTGAAAGAGAGCGGGCGCAACCAGCTTCTCATCACCGGCGTCTATGCCCATATCGGCTGCATGACCACCGCCACCGATGCCTTTATGCGCGACATCAAGCCCTTTATGGTGGCCGACGCGCTGGCGGACTTTAGCCGCGACGAGCACCTGATGGCCCTCAACTACGTGGCCGGGCGTTCCGGACGGGTAGTGATGACCGAGGATCTGCTTCCGGTGCCGGTCAGCAAGGCGGCGCTGCGTGCCGTGGTGCTGCCCCTGCTCGACGAGTCCGACGAGCCGATGGATGATGAGAACCTGATTGACTACGGCCTCGATTCGGTACGGATGATGGCGCTGGCCGCGCGCTGGCGCAAAGTCTACGGCGATATCGATTTTGTCATGCTGGCGAAAAATCCCACCATCGACGCCTGGTGGGCGCTGCTCACCCGCGAGGTGAAATAGTGGCCGGGCTGGATTTTAGCGGCAAGACGGTGTGGGTCACCGGTGCAGGGAAGGGCATCGGCTACGCGACGGCGCTGGCCTTTGTCGAGGCGGGGGCGCAGGTCACCGGCTTCGATCGTGACTTCAGCCAGGCCGACTATCCCTTCGCCTGTGAGACGCTGGATATCGCCAACGCTGACCAGGTGGCGGCGGTGTGCCAGCGCCGGCTGGCAGCCACTGCGCGTCTCGACGTGCTGGTAAACGCGGCAGGGATCCTCCGCATGGGGGCCACCGATCAGCTGTCGCTTGACGACTGGCAGCAGACGCTGGCGGTCAACGTCGGCGGCGCGTTTAATCTCTTCCAGCAGACCATGGCTCAGTTCCGCGCCCAGCGGGGCGGGGCGATTGTCACCGTCGCCTCTGACGCTGCCCATACGCCGCGCATCGGCATGAGCGCCTATGGAGCTTCGAAGGCGGCGCTGAAGAGCCTTGCCCTGACCGTAGGGCTGGAGCTGTCCACCAGCGGCGTGCGGTGCAACATCGTTTCACCGGGCTCCACCGATACCGATATGCAGCGAACGCTGTGGACCAGCCCAGACGCCGAGCAGCAGCGCATTCGCGGCTTTGGGGAGCAGTTCAAGCTGGGGATCCCGCTGGGCAAAATTGCCCGTCCGCAGGAGATCGCCAATACCATTCTGTTTCTCGCCTCCGATCTCGCCAGCCATATTACGTTGCAGGACATCGTGGTGGATGGCGGCTCGACGCTGGGAGCCTGAGTATGATTTGGAAACGTCATCTCACGCTTGATGAGCTTAACGCCACCAGCAGCAACACTCTGGTGGCCCATCTGGGGATCGTCTATACCCGGCTGGACGACGATCTGCTTGAGGCGGAGATGCCCGTCGACGCCCGCACCCATCAGCCGTTTGGCCTGCTGCACGGTGGGGCATCGGCGGCGCTGGCTGAGACCCTTGGCTCAATGGCGGGCTACCTGATGACCCGCGATGGCCAGTGCGTGGTCGGTACCGAGCTGAACGCCACCCACCACCGCCCGGTGTCGCAGGGGAAAGTGCGTGGCGTCTGCCAGCCGCTGCACCTCAGCCGCCAGAGCCAGAGCTGGGAGATCGTGGTGTTTGACGAGCAGGGACGGCGCTGCTGCACCTGCCGTCTGAGTACCGCAGTTTTAGGTTAATCCTCGTGTAGGCCCGGTAAGCGTAGCGCCACCGGGTATAACTCTGCTGACGCTGCCAAGCCGGGCGGCACTGCGTTTGCCCGGCCTACGGTGGGCACCGTGCGGGTTGGTCGGCCCGCGTAAGCGAAGCGCCACCGGGCATGACTGTGCTGAAGTTGTAATGCCGGGCGGCGCTGCGCTTGCCCGGCCTATGGTGGGCATCGTGCGGGTTGGTAGGCCCGCGTAAGCGTAGCGCCACCGGGCGTGACTCTGCTGATGCTGCCACGCCGGGCGGCACTGCGTTTGCCCGGCCTACGGTGGGCACCGTGCGGGTTGGTAGGCCCGCGTAAGCGAAGCGCCACCGGGCGTGACTGTGCTGATGCTGCCAAGCCGGGCGGCACTGCGTTTGCCCGGCCTACGGTGGGCACCGTGCGGGTTGGTAGGCCCGCGTAAGCGAAGCGCCACCGGGCATGACTCTGCTGACGCTGCCACGCCGGGCGGCACTGCGTTTGCCCGGCCTACAAATCCGCACGTGTTTCATCCCGCATAAGTGATCTCCATTACAGAGTGTTGTAAATAACCGGTTGCCCCTCTGCTTTCTGACGTAACAACATTGTTAAAACCCGCCGCCTGATCTAGAAACAAAATGTAACATCTTCCTGCCTCAGCCAACGGAAAACGACTATGCAAAACTCAGGGAAATACCTTATTTGGGCATTGCTCGCGGTAGTGGGAGCTTTTGCCCTCGGCTATATTGCGCTTAACCGTGGTGAACAGATCAATGCCCTCTGGATTGTGGTGGCGTCGGTCTGTATCTACCTGATTGCGTATCGCTTTTATGGTCAGTACATCGCCCGCAACGTGCTGGCAGTGGATCCGACCCGCATGACGCCCGCCGTACGCCATAACGACGGGCTGGACTACGTGCCAACCGATAAAAAGGTGCTGTTTGGCCACCACTTTGCCGCGATCGCTGGGGCAGGACCGCTGGTGGGGCCGGTGCTGGCGGCGCAGATGGGCTACCTGCCGGGGATGATCTGGATCCTCGCCGGGGTGGTGCTCGCTGGGGCAGTGCAGGACTTTATGGTGCTCTTCGTCTCCACCCGCCGCGACGGCCGCTCGCTGGGTGAGCTGGTGAAAGAGGAGATGGGACCGACGGCGGGAGTCATCGCGCTGGTGGCCTGCTTTATGATCATGGTGATCATCCTGGCAGTGCTGGCGATGATCGTGGTCAAGGCCCTGACCCATAGCCCGTGGGGGACCTACACCGTAGCCTTTACCATCCCGCTGGCGATTTTCATGGGGATCTATATTCGCTATCTGCGCCCGGGGCGCATCGGTGAAGTCTCGGTGATCGGCCTCGTGCTGCTGATTTTCGCTATTATCTCCGGCGGCTGGGTCGCCGAAAGCCCAACCTGGGCTCCGATGTTCGACTTTACCGGCGTGCAGCTTACCTGGATGCTGGTGGGCTACGGCTTTATCGCAGCGGTGCTGCCGGTGTGGCTCCTGCTGGCCCCGCGCGACTACCTCTCTACTTTCCTGAAAATCGGCACCATTATTGGTCTGGCGATCGGCATCCTGATTATGCGTCCGACGCTCACCATGCCTGCCCTGACCAAGTTTGTTGACGGCACCGGCCCGGTGTGGACCGGTAACCTCTTCCCGTTCCTGTTTATCACCATCGCCTGCGGGGCAGTGTCGGGCTTCCATGCGCTCATCTCCTCCGGCACCACGCCGAAGATGCTGGCCAACGAGGGCCAGGCCTGCCTGATTGGCTACGGCGGGATGCTGATGGAGTCCTTCGTAGCCATCATGGCTCTGGTCTCCGCCTGCATTATCGATCCGGGCGTCTACTTTGCGATGAACAGCCCGATGGCGGTGCTGGCGCCTGCCGGTACGGCTGACGTGGTCGCCTCGGCGGCGCAGGTGGTGAGTGGCTGGGGCTTTAGCATCACCCCGGATACGCTCAACCAGATCGCTAACGAGGTAGGCGAGCAGACCATTATCTCCCGTGCGGGCGGCGCACCGACCCTGGCGGTGGGGATGGCCTATATCCTTCACGGCGCGCTGGGTGGCCTGATGGACGTCTCCTTCTGGTACCACTTCGCTATTCTTTTCGAGGCGCTGTTTATCCTGACGGCGGTGGATGCGGGCACCCGTGCGGCGCGCTTTATGCTGCAGGATCTGCTGGGGGTGGTAAGCCCAGGGCTGAAGCGTACCGACTCGCTGCCCGCTAACCTGCTGGCGACGGCGCTCTGCGTGCTGGCGTGGGGCTACTTCCTCCATCAGGGGGTGGTGGATCCCCTCGGCGGGATCAACACCCTCTGGCCGCTGTTTGGTATCGCCAACCAGATGCTGGCCGGGATGGCGCTGATGCTCTGCGCGGTGGTACTGTTCAAGATGAAACGCCAGCGCTTCGCGTGGGTGGCTCTCCTGCCAACCGCCTGGCTGCTGGTCTGTACCCTGACCGCAGGCTGGCAGAAAGCCTTTAGCCCGGACGTAAAAGTTGGCTTCCTGGTGATCGCCAACCGCTTCCAGGGGATGATCGACAGCGGCAGCATTCCGGCCCAGTATACCGAGTCACAGCTGCGCCAGCTGGTGTTTAATAACCGTCTGGACGCCGGGCTGACCATCTTCTTTATGGTGGTGGTCGTGGTGCTGGCGGTCTACTCGCTGAAGACCGCGCTGGCGGCGCTGAAAGAGCGCCAGCCGACGGCGAAAGAGACCCCGTACGAGCCAATGCCAGCCGATGCTGAGCAGGTGGTGGCCCAGGCGAAACGGGCGCACTGAGTGTAATTATGCCCCTCTCCCAATGCGGGGAGGGGCTGGGAGCCAATGATGTTTGATACCCTTGCTAAGGCCGGGAAGTATTTAGGCCAGGCCGCTAAAATGATGGTTGGCGTGCCGGACTACGACAACTACGTCGCCCATATGCAGCTTAACCACCCGGACCAGACCCCGATGAGCTACGAAGAGTTCTTCCGCGATCGCCAGGATGCGCGCTACGGCGGTAAAGGCGGAGCGCGCTGCTGCTGATCAGGCGTTCAGGCCGCCATCAACGTCAATACCCGTGCCGGTAATATGCCTCCCGGCCGGGCTGGCGAGAAACGTTACCGCGTCGGCAATATCGTCCGCCTCACCGTAATGCCCCAGCGCAATGCCCTGACGCTGCACTTCGGCACCTTCTCCGTCCGCCGGGTTCATATCGCTGTCGGTCGGCCCGGGGTGCACCAGATTCACCGTGATCCCACGCGGCCCCAGATCGCGCGCCAGCCCGCGCGTCAGCGAGTTAAGCGCCGATTTGGTCATCGAATAGACGGCAATCCCCGGCAAGGCCACGCGATTAGCCAGACAGCTGCCGATAGTAATAATCCGTCCACCTTCGCCGAGATGCGGGATCGCCGCCTGGGTGGCAATCACCACGCCACGAATATTGACGTTAATCAGCGCATCGATATCCTCGATCGACATCTCCTCCAGCGGACCGCCGCGCGCAATTCCGGCGTTATTAACCAGAATATCCAGTCCGCCCAGCTGCCCGACGGTTTGCGCCACCGCGGTCTGGATGGCGTTGACGTCGGCACTGTCGGCCTGGATGGCAATTCCGGTGCGCCCAAGGGCGCGGATCTCGTCCGCTACCGCCTGGGCTTTATCGGCAGATTTTTCGTAGGTGATGGCGACGTCTGCGCCTGCTCGCGCCAGCGACAGCGCAATGGCTCTACCCAAACCGCGGCTTGCGCCGGTGACCAGCGCACGTTTACCGTTAAGATCGTATTGCATGGTGACTCCTGATAGGTGGAGGGTACACCATCACGTTATACGCTCTTATTAGCGCCTGCCAATAAGGCCAAACGCTTATAGGGTAAACGCCTCTACCTTCTCAAACGCTGCACGCAATGTTTCCGGCGTTAACGTCACCGGCAGATAGTGAATCGACTCCACCGGGCGCAGGGTGTGGGCGATAACCCGATCCAGCTCGTCACGGTTATGAATGTCTACCTCCAGCGCTGCCAGCGTGGTCGGCAGGTTGAAGCGCTGGAAGGCATCGACCAGCTGGGCCAGCACGGCGTCCTGGCCGAGCAGGGCGCTCTGCACCAGAATACCGTAGGCTACCTTGGTGCCGTGCAGGAACTTATCGGTCTGCGGCAGTACGGTCAGGCCGTTATGCACCGCATGGGCTGCGGCAACGCGGGTGTAGCGCTCGCCGAGCCCGCCCACCATCCCGCCACCGGCAATGATCGCATCCACCACGTCCCGGAACGCCTGGGTCAGCTCCCCACGCTGCTGATCCGCCAGCGCGGTTTCACTGCTCTCCAGCAGCACGTCGCGGATCGCCAGCGCGCCGTTGATCCCCAGCCGCACGGTCAGCGGCAGGCTGGCCGGATCCGGGGCCAACACCACGGCCTCATACCACTTCGCCAGCGTATCGCCGATACCCGCCAGCAGATACTCCACCGGGGCATCGAGAATAATCTGCGGCTCCACCAGCACCAGGAAGTTGGCGTCGTCGAAAATTTCAAAATGCAGCGCCTGACCCGCGTCGTTATACCAGACCGAGAGCGGGGTCCAGGCCGCGCAGGTGGCGGCAATGGTCGGGATCGCCACCACCGGCAGGCCTAAGCGGCGCGCCACCGCCTTCGCGGTATCCAGCAGCGCACCGCCGCCGATGCCAATCACCACGCTGCGATCGCTGCCCGCGTCGTTTACCAGCGCGGTAACGTCGTGCTCGCTGCAGTGCCCCTTAAACAGCAGGTGTTTGACCCCAGGCGCGTTAACGCTCTCCGGTAGGTAGGGGCGGGCGGCAGCGATGGCGCGTTCGCCATAAATTAAGACCGCGCGGGAGAGCTGCTCCGGCGTATAAAAATCGTTCAGGCGCGCCAGGCTGCCGCTGTGGGAGTAGTAGTTGGCCGGGCCGGGTACAACGCGGATATCGGTGTTGCTCATGTCTGTGTCCTTGTGCGGAATCGCTAACCCGATGTTATGTCTGGACATCCGGATGGCTAATAATATTTCGCTTTATCTTATGCCTTTTCCGCTGTTGCCAGTCAAGCGCGGCTATGAAAAATTCGTTAAATCAATCTATTAATCCCAGGAAGCCCTCACAGATGAGCATTAACCATCTCGAGATGCGCGCGATTAGCCTCGCCTTTGCTGGCGTTAATGCTCTGACGCAGGTGAACTTCAGCCTGCGCGGCGGATCGGTGCATGCCCTGACCGGAGCCAACGGCGCGGGGAAATCCACGCTGATGGCGGTGCTGTGCGGCACCTGGGCAGGCTATGAAGGTGAAATCGTCATTGATGACCAGCCGGTCTCTATTCGCTCTCCGCTGGATGCCAAACGCCTCGGCATCCATCTGGTGCAGCAGGAGGTCGACGTGGCGCTGGTCCCCGGCCTCAGCATCGCGGAAAACATCATGCTCGATAAGCTGGCCGAGCCGGGCTACGCCTGGCGCTGGTCGACCGTTCGCCAGCATGCGCGGGATGCGCTGGCTCAGCTTGACGTCACCCTCGACGTCAAACGCGCGATCGACACCTGCACCCTCGCGGAGAAGCAGCAGATCCTGCTGGCCCGCGCGCTCTCCCATCGCTGCCGCTTTTTGATCCTCGATGAGCCTACCGCCCCGCTGGATCAACATGAGAGCGAACGCCTGTTTACCGTGGTAAGACGGCTACAGCAGCAGGGGATCGGCGTGGTCTTTATCTCCCACCGCATTCACGAGCTGAAGGCGATCTGCGACACCCTGACGGTGCTGCGTGACGGCAGGCTGGTGGAGTCCGGCCCGATGGCCGCCCTGAGCGGGGAGGCGATCGTGGAGAAGATGCTCGGCCACCGGCTGAACGATATCTATCCCCCGCGCCGTCCGCCTCACGGAGAGGAGACCCTGCTGCGCGTGGAGGGGCTGCATGACGAGAAGCTGCTGAAAGATATCTCCCTGCACCTGCGCCGGGGGGAGATCCTCGGCATTGCCGGTCTGGCGGGCGCGGGCAAAACCGAGCTCTGCAAGGCGCTGTTTGGTGCGGAAAAGAGTCGCGTCACCGGTGGAGAGCTGAACGGCCAGCCGTGGCGGCCCCGGGATCCGGCGGATTCCGTTATCCGCGGCATGGCGCTGATCCCCGAGGAGCGGCGCAAAGAGGGCATCTTTATTGACGAGCCGATTGCCATGAACCTGGCGGTCAGCGCGGACAGCAGCTTCTCCCGCTGGAGCCTGTTCGGCCATCGCAAAGCCTGGCGCTGGGCGCAGACGGTGATTGAGCGCGTTGGCGTGCGCACCACTGGTCCGGGGCAGATCCTGCGTCGCCTCTCCGGCGGCAACCAGCAGAAGGTAGCGATAGGCAAATGGCTGCGCGGCAACGCCAGCGTGGTGATCTTCGACGAGCCAACCAAGGGCGTCGACGTGAAAGCCAAAACCGATCTTTTCCGCCTGATTGACGGCCTCGCCCGGGAGGGCAAGGGGATCGTCTACGCCTCCGGCGAGTTTGCCGAGCTGGTGGGGCTCTGCGATCGCATCTGCGTGCTGTGGGATGGCCGCATCGTGGCGGAGATAGCCGGGGCCGAGGCGCGGGAAGAGACACTACTTTACTATTCGACCGGAGGAGCGGCGGCGTGAGCAAAGCCCTTTCAGTAAAAGCAGCGGCGTCTGGCCGTCAGCAGTTTTTCGATTTTCTCTATAAGTGGGGCATGCTGCTGACCGTGGTGCTGCTGGTGGCTATCTTTGGCATCGCCTCGGATAACTTCCTCGACCCCTTTAATATCATCAACATTTTGCGCTCGATTGCCATCGTGACGGTGATTGCCGTTGGCGTCTCGATTTCGCTGACCATCGGTGGGTTCGATCTCTCCGTGGGGTCAACGGCATCGCTGGCTAACGCGCTGGTGATCTCGCTCTTCGTCTGGCACGGCTTCGGTACCACCGAAGCCATTCTGGTGACCCTGGCGCTCTGTACTCTGGTGGGCCTGTTTAACGCCTTTTTGATTGTTGTTCTGCGCATCCCTGACATGCTCGCCACGCTGGGCAGCCTGTTTGTCATCCAGGGTGTGGCGATGACCTACAGCTATGGCGGGTCGATCACCGAAAACATGCTGCTGCCGAGCGGCGAGATGGCGGAGGGGATGATCCCAGCGGGCTTTAGCCTGCTCGGTCAGGTGCCGATCATTGTGATTGTGATGCTGGTGGTCACCGTGGTGGCACAGCTTGGCCTGTCGCTGACCACCCACGGACGGCGGATGTACGCCATCGGCGGTAACCCGGAGGCGGCACGCCTCTCCGGTATTCGCACCACCCGCTACAAGGTGGCGGCCTATGTCATTGCCTCCCTGCTGGCGGGACTCGGCGGCATTCTGCTGGCCTCGCGCATTGGCTCCTCGCAGGTGAACGCCGGGGGCGGCTACCTGATGGACGCGGTGGCGGCGGCGTGGATCGGCTTCTCGTTGGCCGGATCCGGCAAGCCGAACGCGCTCGGCACGCTGGTGGGGGCGGTGATCCTCGGGGTGCTGTCAAACGGGCTGGTGATGCTCTCCGTGCCCTACTACGCAATGGACATTATTAAGGGACTGGTGCTGGCCGGTGCTCTGGCGTTGACCTATTTCCAGCGTCGTTAATTTACTTTTATCAGGGGAAACAGAGATGAAAAAATTTGCACTCTCACTGCTGGCGCTGGGCCTGCTGAGTTCAATTCCTGGCTACGCGGCGACACCTGCTCCGGTTCCAGCCGCGCTGGCAAACCATAGCGGACCGGTGCGCATTGCGCTGATCCGTAACCTGGGCTCGGACGATAACACTACCCAGTTCGTCTCCGGCGCGCTGACGGAGGGCAAAAAGCTTGGCTTTAAAATCAGCACCTTCCTGAGCAACGGCGACGACGCTAAGTTTCAGGACTTCGTTAACCAGGCCATCAGCCAGAAGTATGACGGCATTATTCTCTCCCAGGGTCGCGATCCCTATTCAACGGCGCTGGTAAAAAAAGCGGTAGACGCAGGCATTGCCGTCTCGGTATTTGATACCGCTATCAACGGGACTATCCCCGGCGTGACCGTCACCCAGCAGGATGACGCCTCACTGACCAACCTCTCCTTTGGCGAGCTGGTGAAAGACTTCAACGGCAAGGCCAACATCATCAAGCTGTGGGTGGCCGGCTTCCCGCCGATGGAGCGCCGTCAGGCCGCCTACCAGACGCTGCTGAAGCAGAACCCAGGCATTAAAGAGCTGGAGTCCATCGGGGCGGTCTCTTCCGACGTGCAGGGCGATACGGCGAACAAAGTTGGCGCGGTGCTGGCGAAGTACCCGAAAGGGCAGATCGACGCGATCTGGGGCACCTGGGACGCCTTCAGCCAGGGCGCTTACAAAGCGCTGAAAGAGAACGGCCGTACCGAGATCAAGCTCTACAGCATCGACGTCTCCAACCAGGATCTGCAGCTGATGCGCGAGTCCAACAGCCCCTGGAAGGTGAGCGTGGCGGTGGATCCGAAGCTGATTGGTGCGACCAACGTGCGTCTGATCGCCAACAAGCTCGCCGGGGAGCAGACCCCTGCCACCTACGACTTCAAAGCCGCTGCAATTCCGCAGGCATTGCTGGCTGCCCAGCCGGGGGCGGTGAACGTCGCATCCCTGGGTAAAATCATTCCGGGCTGGGGCCAGACCGAAGACTTTATCGCCCCGTGGTTCGCCACTCTGCAAGCGAAAGCGAAATAATGATTGCCCGGTGGCGCTGCGCTTACCGGGCCTACGATCGTGTAGGCCGGATAAGGCGTAGCCGCCATCCGGCGAAGGAACCGCTATGACAATGCAACTTCCGCGTCCTGACTACAGCCGCAATATGCGGCTGATTGGTCACTCGGATCAGAGCGGGCGGCCCGACGGCGTGCAGCTGATGGTGCATCGTGGCTTCGCCTATATCGGCCATATGGTCTCCCAGGGCTTCTCGATTGTCGACGTGCGCGACCCGAAAAACCCACGCCCCGCTGGCTACGTTCCCGCGCCGCCGGGAACCTGGAACGTCCACTTGCAGGCCCATGACGATCTGCTGCTGGTGATCAACGCCCGGGATCTCTTCGCTGACGCCCGTTTCGCCGACGAGAAGGTCTACTATACCCGCTCGGTGGGGGAGACGGTGAGCGACGTGCAGGACAAGGGCTGGAGTGCCGGGCTGCGGGTGTTTGATATCTCCATGCCGGACCAGCCGAAAGAGATTGGCTTTCTGGGGCTGGACGGCATCGGCATTCACCGCATCTGGTACGTGGGCGGCCGCTGGGCCTACGTTTCCGCTTTAATCGACGGCTTCAGCGATTACATCTTCCTCACCGTCGACCTTGCCGATCCGCGTAAGCCGGAGGTGGCGGGGCGCTGGTGGCTGCCGGGGATGAACCAGGCGGCGGGGGAGATCCCAACGTGGCCGGAGGGCAAGCGTTACGCTCTGCACCACGCCATTATCGCCGGGGACACCGCCTACGGCAGCTGGCGCGACGGCGGCCTGACGCTGCTGGATGTTAAGGATCGCAGCGCGCCGAAGCTCATCAGCCACCGCAACTGGAGCCCGCCGTTTGGCGGTGGAACCCATACCGCGCTGCCGCTGCCGGACCGGGATCTGCTGGTGGTGCTGGACGAGGCGGTGCTGGATAACCAGCAGGATGGCGAGAAGCTGATCTGGCTGTTTGATATTCGCGACCCGGCTAATCCGGTAAGCATCTCTACCTTCCCGCAGCCGGATGAGATCGACTACGTTGCGAAAGGGGCGCACTTTGGGCCGCATAACCTGCACGAGAACCGGCCGGGGAGCTTTATCAGCTCGACGCTGATCTTTGCCACCTACCAGAACGCTGGGGTGCGGGCCTACGATATCTCTAACCCGTACCGCCCGGTAGAGACCGGCGCGCTGGTGCCCGCCGCTCCGGCGAAGATGATGGATACCCGCCCGGGGCGTCCGCAGGTGATCCAGTCCTGCGACGTGTTTGTCGATGCGCAGGGGATTATCTACAGCACCGACTATAACGGTGGATTGTCGGTGATTGAGTATTTGGCATGATAAATCGCCGGGTGGCGGCTTCGCCTTACCCGGCCTACAAAACCCGTAACGTCAACTGTTAACTGTACTGCCGAACGCGGGCGATCAGCTCATCAACGTTGTGGATGCGATCGGCAATAACGATCAGCGCCTTGCCTAAATGGATAGCGTGGCGCAGGCATTCGTGACGCATCTCCTCATCGGCGATGGTATCGATATCCGCCACGTGGGAGAGGCCGACGCTGCGGCGGATCAGCTCTGTACCGCAGAAGCCTATCGCATCGTGCCACACCTTCTGCAGGAACTGAGCGGCATAGCCCGGATGGGCCAGCGCTACGTCGCGGGTCTTCTCTGCGGCCAGCGCGAGGAAGGTCTCCGCAAAGGTACTCCACAGCTCGTGAATATCGCTCAGGCGCTGCTCGCGGGCGGCAGCGGCATCGCGGATACCCAGATGCCCCGGCAGGCCGCAGTAGTTAAGCAGCAGGTTGCCGATAGCGGTGCCGACGTCAAAGCCAATCGGCCCCACGTAGCCAAACTCGGCGTCAATCGCCTTCAGGCTGCCCTCGGCAACAAAAATCGAGCCGCTGTGGATGTCGCCGTGCAGCAGTGCTTCGGCATGGGAGAGGAAGCGCTGTTTGAGGGCGGCGACCGCCAGCAGCAGGGCGGTATCGTCGCGCAGGGCAACTACGTCAGCCTCAATTGCCGTCGGGTAGCTGTTGCGCTCGTGAACGCGGTACGGGTCGTCAAAGAAGAGATCTTCGGTGATGCCGCACATCTCCGGATTGATAAACTGCGCTACCTGGGCCTTTTTCTGCGCCGGGGTAAGATAGAAATCGCTGGTGTGGAACAGGGTCTGGGCCAGGTAGGCTGCCAGCTGGCGAGCGGCCTGCGGATAGTATGCGCCCTTGATCAGCTCCCCGCGCCAGATACGGTGATCGGAGAGATCCTCCATCACCATCACCGACAGGTCAGGATCGAAGTGGTGGATCTTCACCGTATGGGCCGGGCAGTGCCGATAGTGCTCCAGCAGGGTCTGGGCCTCCAGCCGGGCGCGGTCGAGGGTCAGCGGCCAGGATTCGCCCACGCAGCGCACATAGGGCAGGGCCTGCTTAACGACGATCCGGCTTACACCCTCGGCGTCGAAAATTTTAAACACCAGATTCAGGTTGCCGTCACCGACTTCATGCGCGCTAACCAGCTCGGATGCCTGCTCCAGACCAGCAAATTGCTGGGCGTAGGCCACCGCGTCGGCGGCGTTGAAAGTTCGGTATTGCGACATTGCCAGTATCCTCAATTTTCTGTTTATAAAGCCATTCAGACGTCTATACATCTGTAATTCATCCTGACACAATACGATACATCAACGCAACAGGGATTTAACGCTATGCAGCCACTCCAGACCACCAGTCTGCGCGTCACCGATAATCAGCTCTTTATTCTCGATCAGCAGGCGCTGCCGCAGGAGAAACGCTGGCTGCTTGCCGATAGGGTGGAGACGCTGGTGGGCCATATTCACGCTCTACGGGTGCGCGGTGCGCCGCTGATTGGCCTCTCCGCCAGCCTGCTGCTGGCCCTGCTGGCCGAGCGGGGCGCGAGCAAACCGGCGCTAGCCCAGGCGCTGGAGACGCTGCGCGCAGCCCGTCCAACGGCGGTGAACCTAATGAACAACCTCGACCGCATGAAGCTGGCCCTGGCGGAGGCGGATTTTGTCCCGGCGCTGGTGGCCGAAGCCGAGCGGCTGATTGCGGAAGATAAGCAGCTCTGCGCGCGCATCGCAGCGGCAGGCAGCGCGCTGGTATCGCCCGGCAGCCGCCTGCTGACGCACTGCAACACCGGCGGGCTGGCGACCGCAGGCGTAGGGACGGCGCTGGGGGTGATCTCCCAGGCCTTTACCGACGGCAAGGTGGTCAACGTCTGGGTAGGGGAGACGCGCCCGCTGTTGCAGGGGGGGCGTCTGACGGCCTGGGAGCTGGCGGAGCTGGGCATTCCTTGCCAGTTGATCACCGACTCGATGGCGGCCAGCCTGATGGCGCAGGGAGAGGTGGATGCGGTGTGGGTTGGCGCGGATCGGATTGCCGCCAACGGCGACGTAGCGAATAAGATCGGTACCTACTCGCTGGCGGTGCTGGCCCGCTATCATGGCATTCCGTTTTATGTTGCAGCCCCGCAGACCACGCTGGATCCGCTCTGCCCGAACGGGGAGGCGATCCCTATTGAGCAGCGCGCGGCCAGCGAGGTGACCGGCGTGGCGGGCAGCTTCGGAGCGGTGCAGTGGGCACCCGACTCGACGCTGGTCTATAACCCGGCGTTTGACGTTACCCCCGCGGCGTTGATTAGCGGCTGGGTGCTGGATACCGGCGTCGTCACGCCGGATGAAGTGGCGGCGGGCGTTTTTAAAGTATAGGGAATCGTAGCCCCGGTAAGCGAAGCGCCACCGGGGAGCGTGTCACGGTAAAATTTACGCCAGGCGCGGATAACCGTCGGCGATGGCGTCGCCGGTAAACTGCGCAACCCATCCCTCCGGGTTATCAAAAATCCGGATGGCGGTAAAGTTCGGCTCGGAGCCCATATCAAACCAGTGTGGCGTCCCGGCCGGCACCGAAATCAGATCGTTTTTCTCGCACAGCACCTGATAGACTTCATCGCCAATGTGCAGGCAGAACAGGCCCGCGCCCTCGACAAAAAAACGCACTTCGTCTTCGCCGTGGGTGTGCTCACTGAGAAACTTCTCCCGCAGCGCCTGCTTGTTAGGGTTATCGGCGCGCAGGCTGATCACATCCCAGCTCTGATAGCCTTTCTCGGCAACCAGCCGATCGATCGCGTGTTGATAGGCGTCGATCACCGCCTCTGGCGCAGGATCGGCGCCGAGATCGCGGTCGGCCTGCCAGCGCTCAAAGCGCACGCCTTTGGCGTTAAGCTGCTGCTGGATCTCACCCGCGTCGGTGCTGTGCCACGTAGGCTGGCGGGAATCATTGGCGGAATAGACAGTTAATGCGCTCATGAGGGGATCTGCTCCGGGTTGATGTCGTTAAAACTGTGCACCTGGTGATGCTGGCTGGCGGCATCATCATCGCCACGAATCAGCTGCACGGTGCGCAAACCGGCCTCTGCGGCGGCGTCCAGCTCCTGATGAATATCCGACAGGAAGAGGATCGACACCGGCGGCAGCGCCAGCTGCTCGGCGATAGTGCTGTAGGCGCTGGCTTCACGCTTGGCACCTATGCGGGTATCAAAGTAGCCGCTAAACAGATGAGTAATATCACCTTCATCGCTGTAGCCAAATAACAGTTTTTGCGCCGCCACCGAGCCAGAGGAATAAACATAGAGATCAATCCCTTGTGCCTTCCACTTCTCCAGCGCAGGCAGCACGTCGGGATAGAGATGGCCGGTAAAGTCGCCGTTGACGTAGCCGTCGTGCCAGATAATCCCCTGCAATGCCTTCAGCGCCGTCGACTTACGGTCTTCATCCATAAAGCGGAACAGTGTCTCAACCAGCTCAGCGGTGGTGGCATCCGGCCGGGCGATCTCATCCCGCAGATTATCGAGAATGGATTTCACCGGCTCGGCATACTGCTGGGCGGTGACGAACGCCTCCAGCCGCTCGCGGGCGTAGGGAAACAGCACGTTATGCACGAAGCGGATATCGCTGGTGGTGCCCTCAATATCGGTAACGATGGCGCGTATCATCATCTCTCCAGCAGTCGACGCTGCATTTCACATTCAAATAAAAACTCCAGCCCCTCAAGGTGGCGGCGGGCTTCCGCCACGCTGCGTCCCCAGCAGGTCAGACCGTGGCCGCGCAGCAGGAAGCCGTAGCGTAACGGCCTTTGGCGGGCATAATCCTCAATGCGCCGGGCAAGGGCGGGAATATCCTGATCGTTATCAAACAGGGGAATAGAGACCCTGTCGAGGTGGCTGGTCTGCCCGCTGAGGGATTTCTGCATCTCGTATCCCACAAGCGTGAGCGTCGCCAATTTCTCAACGCGTGACAGCACCGTGGCATTGACCGTATGTACATGCAGTACGGCGTTAGCTTCCGGATAGAGACGATAGATCAGGGTATGCAGGCCGGTCTCGGCAGAGGGTTTCCGTCCGGAGGGGGCGCGATCGGTGGCGATCTCTACCTGTAAAAAGTCCTCCACCGTCAGGCTGCCCTTATCTTTACCGGATTCGCTTAGCCAGCACCAGTCAGCATTTTCCCGCACCGACATGTTGCCGCCGGTGGCCGGGGCCCAGCCTTTAGCGCCCAGCCAGTGGCAGGCTTCAACCAGCGCCGGGAGTTGCAGAGGATATGTCATAGCGCTCCTGAGTCGTGTGAGCAGAGGAATAACATTATTGTTTAGACGTCTAAGCGTCTTGATTGCCAAATACTAACATCGTGTTATAGTGGCAGCAACATCAGTATTACATGCAGGCACGCATTCATGAGCAATAACACACTGATTCCGAAGAGTAAACTGCCCAACCTTGGTACCACGATATTTACCCAGATGAGCGCACTGGCGCAGGCACACCAGGCGATTAATCTGTCGCAGGGTTTTCCTGACTATGATGGTCCGCGCTATCTGCAGGAGCGGCTGGCGTATCACGTGGCCCAGGGTGCAAACCAGTATGCACCGATGACCGGCGTGCAGGCGCTGCGGGAGGCCATTGCTGATAAAACCGCGGCCCTGTATGGTCACCAGCCTGATGCTAACAGCGAGATCACCATCACCGCCGGGGCCACCGAGGCGCTCTATGCCGCCATTACCGCGCTGGTACGCAGCGGCGATGAGGTGATCTGCTTCGATCCAAGCTACGACAGCTATGCTCCTGCGGTTGAGCTGGCGGGCGGGGTAGTAAAGCGTATTGCACTGCAGCCGCCGCACTTTCGCGTTGACTGGCAGGCCTTTGCCGCGCTGCTGAGCGATAAGACCCGGCTGGTGATCCTCAATACGCCGCATAACCCGTCGGCCACAGTGTGGCAGCGCGAGGACTTTGCTGCACTGTGGCAGGCCATTGCTGAGCGTGAAATCTATGTGCTGAGCGATGAGGTCTACGAGCACATCTGTTTTGTTCCCGAGGGCCATGCCAGCGTGCTCGCCCATCCTGAGCTACGCCAGCGGGCGGTAGCGGTTTCATCCTTCGGGAAAACCTACCATATGACCGGCTGGAAGGTGGGTTACTGCGTCGCCCCGACGGCCATCAGCGCCGAGCTGCGTAAGGTGCACCAGTACCTGACCTTTGCGGTCAATACCCCAGCCCAGCTGGCGCTGGCGGATATGCTGCGGGCGGAGCCGGAGCACTATCAACAGCTGCCTGCTTTTTACCAGGCCAAACGCGATCTGCTGATTGATGCTCTGAGTCAGAGTCGGCTGGAGATCCTGCCTTGCGAAGGGACCTACTTCCTGCTGGTGGACTACAGCGCCATCTCCGATCTGGATGATGTCAGTTTCTGCCAGTGGTTAACCAAAGAGGTGGGCGTGGCGGCCATTCCGCTGTCGGTATTTTGCGCCGAGCCTTTCCCGCACAAGCTGATACGCCTCTGCTTTGCCAAGCAGGAAGCGACGCTGCGGGCTGCTGCCGAGCGACTCTGCAAGCTCTGATTGCTGCGCTGTACTACCGATCCGCCAGCTTTATTGTCTCAATTAAGCTGGCGAAGGCGCTACCGTTTAGCGATGCGCGATTGTAAAGCATAAATATATCGAAGGTAGGCAGGGTGATGCCGAGATCGACTATTTTTAAATTCATTATCTTTTTATAGTGGTTAAAAGTCGACAGCGGCATCAGCCCAATAAGCTCAGACTGGCTAATAATATTAATAATTGACATATATGAGTCGCTGCTGAAAACGATATTACGCTTCGGCAATACGGCTTCGATCTCTTCCTGTAATGCCAGCGCGCCTTTTTCTGGTGTGCTATAGAAGGTAAAACCCTCACCCAGCGCATCGTTAAGGGTTATTTTTCCTTTAAGACGCGGGTGATTTTCACTGCATACCAGCACTAACGGCTCGCAAGAGAGTTTTTCACAGATAATCGCTGGGTTAACGATAGGAAAAAGCGAGATGATGAGATCGGCTTTGCGGTAGGTCAGCAACTCTTCGGCGGACTGCGGGGTGATGAAAATATCATGATGCTCAATAGCATAGCTGGCCTGCCTGCGTAGCGCATTCACCAGCGCCGTGCTCCCTTCACTCATCAGCAGCTGCGGCGTATAGAGAACAAACTTTTTACTCAGCTCGTTTCTGTTCATCATATTAATGGTCTGTTCGAGCTGGCTAAGATTCACCTCCAGATGCATATGCAGATTAATCGCCACGGTGGTAGGCGCAACCCCTTTTCCGCTGCGAATGAAGAGCGGATCGTCAAGATGCGCGCGCAGACGCTGTAAAGACTGGCTAACCGCAGAGGGGGTAATAAATAGCGCTTTAGCCGCTTTACTGATGCTCTGATGCTGGTAAATACACTCGAAAATAAGCAGCAGATTAAGATCGAATTTTTTTAAATCGTATAGGTTAGTCATTTTTTATCTCAATATATTGCTGCATATTGCTGCGCAGAAATAGCCTTGCAAGCGGGGAGAAATATATCATAAATTAACCTGCATTAAACGACGCGGCACACAGAATGCTTAAAACGGTCGAACCTATCACAGTCATAGGCCACACCTTACAGCGGTGCATTGCCCTTTGATCGGGGGAGTGATGTAATCCCCGACGCCGTTACGGCTTTTACGTTGTTAGATATCGCTGATTGATTTGATAAAGCAAACGCATTAGCCGTTGCCATCAAAATTCGGTACCTTACATCTCATCGAAACCACGGAGGAAGTATAGATGTCCTTAATCAATACCAAGATCAAACCTTTTAAAAACCAGGCGTTCAAAAACGGTGAATTCATCGAAGTGACCGAGAAAGATACCGAAGGCCGCTGGAGCGTCTTCTTTTTCTATCCGGCTGACTTCACCTTCGTTTGCCCGACCGAGCTGGGCGACGTAGCCGATCACTACGATGAGTTGCAGAAACTGGGCGTGGACGTGTACTCCGTCTCCACCGACACCCATTTCACCCACAAAGCGTGGCACAGCAGCTCTGACACCATCGCAAAAATCAAATATGCGATGATCGGCGACCCGACTGGCGCGCTGACCCGTAACTTCGAAAACATGCGCGAAGACGAAGGTCTGGCTGACCGCGGTACCTTCATCGTTGACCCGCAGGGTATCATCCAGGCGATCGAAGTGACTGCAGAAGGCATTGGCCGTGACGCATCTGACCTGCTGCGTAAAATCAAAGCGGCGCAGTACGTTGCTGCTCACCCAGGCGAAGTGTGCCCGGCTAAATGGAAAGAGGGTGAAGCGACCCTGGCTCCATCCTTAGATCTGGTTGGTAAAATCTAAGCCTGAAAAGCCCGGCGGCGCTGCGCTTGCACGGGCCTATCTATCACGGGTGCGCTATGCACCCGTTTTTCTCTAACAACATGATTCAAGTTGCATCCAGGCAGCCCCATTGAGGCAGCTTGCATGATGATGTTTTTAACTCAGAGGTGACCCTAATGCTTGATACTACAATGAAAACCCAGCTTAAGGCTTATCTTGAGCGTCTGACCAAACCTGTTGAGCTGATTGCCACGCTGGACGATAGCGCTAAATCAGCAGAGATCCGCGAACTGCTGGCTGAAATTGCCGAGCTGTCTGATAAAGTCTCCTTTAAAGAAGACAACCAGCTGCCGGTGCGTAAACCGTCGTTCCTGATTACCAATCCAGGCTCCAACCAAGGTCCGCGCTTTGCCGGCTCTCCGCTGGGCCACGAATTTACCTCTCTGGTCCTGGCGCTGCTGTGGACCGGTGGTCACCCTTCAAAAGAAGCAAAAGAGATGCTTGAGCAGATCGCCGCACTGGAAGGGGATTTTGAGTTTGAAACCTACTACTCGCTCTCGTGCCACAACTGCCCGGACGTGGTCCAGGCGCTGAACCTGATGTCCGTGCTCAACCCACGCATCAAGCATACGGCGATTGACGGCGGCGTGTTCCAGAACGAAATCACCGATCGCAACGTCATGGGCGTTCCTGCGGTCTTTCTGAACGGCGTTGAGTTTGGTTCAGGCCGTATGACCCTGACCGAGATCGTCTCTAAAGTAGATACCGGCGCTGAAAAACGCGCGGCGGAAGAGCTGAACAAACGTGACGCTTACGATGTGCTGATCGTCGGTTCCGGTCCTGCGGGTGCCGCGGCGGCAGTCTACTCGGCGCGTAAAGGGATCCGTACCGGCCTGATGGGCGAGCGTTTCGGTGGCCAGGTGCTCGACACCGTGGATATCGAAAACTACATCTCCGTGCCGAAAACCGAAGGCCAGAAGCTGGCTGGCGCGCTGAAAGCCCACGTTGATGATTATGATGTTGACGTTATCGACACGCAGAGCGCAACCCGACTGACCCCGGCGGCAGAAGAGGGCGGCCTGCACCAGATCGAAACCGCGTCTGGCGCAGTGTTGAAAGCACGCAGCGTGATCATTGCCACCGGTGCGAAATGGCGCAACATGGGCGTGCCGGGTGAAGAGCAGTACCGTACCCGCGGCGTAACCTACTGCCCGCACTGTGACGGCCCGCTGTTCAAAGGTAAACGTGTTGCGGTCATCGGCGGCGGTAACTCCGGCGTTGAAGCGGCTATCGACCTGGCCGGTATCGTTGAACACGTTACCCTGCTCGAGTTTGCGCCAGAGATGAAAGCCGACAAGGTACTGCAGGATAAAGTGCGCAGCCTGAAAAACGTCGATATCATTCTTAACGCCCAGACTACCGAAGTGAAAGGCGACGGCACCAAACTGACCGGCCTTGAGTACCGCGCCCGGGTGAGCGGCGATGTGCATCACCTCGAACTGGCAGGTATCTTCGTGCAGATCGGTCTGCTGCCGAATACCAACTGGCTGGAAGGCGCGGTTGAACGTAACCGCATGGGTGAGATCATCATCGATGCCAAGTGCGAAACCAGCGTGAAAGGCGTGTTCGCAGCGGGCGACTGTACTACCGTACCGTACAAACAGATCATCATCGCCACCGGCGAAGGTGCGAAAGCCTCTCTGAGCGCCTTCGACCACCTGATCCGTACCAGCGTATAATAAGCAAGTAAGACACCTGCACTGTGAGCAGCGAGGCTACCTTCGGGTAGCCTCTTTTTTTATCATGCCTTTTTCTCGCTAAGATTACTCTCAAAACCGCCGTCGATTCACCCCGCCGCCCAGATTGGCGTCTGGACTGACTAACCTTGATCCGTGCAAGCCCAATTTTCACTCTCCCGATCTCAGGGGAGTAGCGGAGGTCTGAATGAAAGCATTGACGTATCATGGTCCCCATAACGTTCGCGTCGAGAGCGTGCCGGATCCGATTATTGAACAGCAGGACGATATTATTCTGCGCATCACCGCGACCGCCATCTGCGGCTCCGACCTGCACCTCTACCACGGTAAAATCCCTAAAACAGAGCACGGGGATATTTTCGGCCATGAGTTTATGGGTGAAGTGGTTGAAGTCGGGCGCGACGTAAAAAATATCCAGAAAGGCGAGCGGGTGGTGATCCCCTTCGTGATTGCCTGCGGCAGCTGTTTCTTCTGCCAACAGCATCAATACTCCGCCTGTGAAACCACTAACGCTGGCCGAGGCGCATCGCTGAATAAAAAACAGATCCCACCGCCGGCCGCGCTGTTTGGCTATAGCCACCTCTACGGCGGTGTGCCCGGGGGCCAGGCGGAGTATGTCCGCGTACCCAAGGGTGACGTTAACCCCTTCAAGGTGCCGCAGCTGCTCCCTGATGATAAGGTGCTGTTCCTCTCCGATATCCTGCCGACTGCCTGGCAGGCGGTAAAAAACGGCGAGGTCAAAAAAGGTTCACGGATCGCCATCTACGGGGCGGGTCCGGTAGGCCTGCTTAGCGCCGCCTGCGCCCGACTGCTGGGAGCCGAGCAGATCTTTATGGTCGACCACAATGACTACCGTCTGCGCTTTGCTGAAGAGCGTTATGGGGTTATCCCGATTAACTTTGATAAGCATGACGATCCGGCCGAGGTTATCATTGAAAATACCCCAGGCAATCGCGGCGTAGATGCGGTGATTGATGCCGTTGGCTTCGAGGCCAAAGGTAGCACCACCGAAACGGTGCTGACTAACCTCAAGCTGGAGGGCAGCAGCGGTAAGGTGCTGCGTCAGGCAATCGCCGCCGTGCGCCGGGGTGGGATTGTCAGCGTCCCGGGGGTCTATGCAGGCTTTATTCACGGCTTCCTGTTTGGTGACGCCTTCGATAAAGGTATCTCATTCCGTATGGGCCAGACCCACGTTCACGCCTGGCTGCCGGAGCTGCTGCCACTGGTTGAGCAGGGTCTACTGAAGCCGGAGGAGATTGTGACCCACTATCTGCCGCTTGAAGATGCGGCCCGTGGCTATGAGATGTTTGATAAGCGTCAGGATGACTGCCGCAAAATCATTCTGGTGCCCGGCGCGCAAAGCCCGGAAGCGGCCAGAGCCAGCGTAACGGCGCTGAGCAACGGCAATATTAACCTTCCGCCAGCCTAACGCCGCTTCTATCCTGCCTGTCCTCTGATAATTCCCAGAGGGTAGGCGGGTTCTCGTTAATATCCCACTTCATCCAGAACAAACTGTTTACCACAGTTGCCGGGATGCGGCTGGGCAATAAATGAGGTGGCCGAGAGCGGCGCGTTTATCGCGCTCGCCTTGAGGGTAATCTGCACTTCAGTCAGATAGGCCGGGTTACCGTTGCAGGTCAGCTTTACAGCCTTCACGCTATCAACGCCATATGTCCGGGCGAAAGCGGCGTCAAAATCGCTGCGGCTGACCCGCTCCCCGTAGTTGGCAGCAATAAACTTACCCAGCGCGCTCTGTTTGATCTCGCTGGCCATACGCACCATCACACCAAAGTAAGCATCCGGATCGAAACCAAAGCAGACGCCGTGCTTGGCATACTCATAGCGCTCAAGGCAGGAGTTTGCCCCGGCTCCCGGCATTACGCTGTTAAGCTTTGCCGCACTCTCTAGCGACAGGCCGGTCTCGGCGCTGGCGCACTTCTGCCCGACGCGGGCCTCCGGCATATTGGGGATGGGACGGGTGGCACAGCCGTAGCGCATCCAGCGGCGATCGTCGACCCCGCGTGCGGCGATAGATTTAGGCAGGCCGGGCCACAGGCCGTGAACGGTCAGAAAATCGTCTTTGTTATCGCTCTCTTTCTGCAGGCGACACTCGTCCGGCTCGCGCTGGCGGCGATCGTGCTGGCTCTGGCAGAACCCGGTCTGCCATGAGAGCGCCAGCACATAGCGATCGAAATCACCGTACTGGGTGGCGCTCAGCGGGGCGGCGGGGGCGGCGGCACTCCAGAGCATGGCCGCTGCGGCGGCGAGCAGAGGTACGAACTCCTTTCTGAACATTTCAATTCCTGATGAATATATTTAAATAGTTCCAGAAAGTTATTAAAGCATAAAAAAAGCGCCGAACAGGCGCTTTTTCGTGTGGTGCTTAGCGTAGGGCCGTACCGGGAACGAGTATTTCCGTAGCGACAATGACCACGATTAACCCCACCAGAACCGGCACCGAGGTACGTTTTACCACCTCGAAGGGCGATATTTTTGCCATCCCGGCCACGGCAACCACTACGCCGGAGACCGGGGAGAGGGTTCGCCCGAGGTTAGAGGCCTGCAGCATGGGGATCGACAGGTAGGCCGGGTTAATGCCTGCCTCGCTGGCCAGCTTCGGGATCATCTCCACGAAGGCGTAAAAGGGCGCATTGCCCGAACCGGTGGTCATCGCCGCCAGCATGGTGAGCGTCACCAGCACCAGCATTAAAATGATGCTGGCCGAACCGAAGGAGGTGGCGATGGAGATCAGACTTTGAATAAAACCGATGGTGCTCAGCCCCTGGGCAAAGACCCCGGCGGCAACCAGCAGGATCACTACTCCAGCAAAAGCGTCCGCCATACCACGATACGCCACCTCCAGGCCGGAGAAGACCCGCTGGGTATTGAAGCCGCGCATAAACTCCAGCACCGCCGACAGCAGCATGCAGATCACCAGAATAGTAATGATGTGCAGCTCTGGCCCCCATTTGCCGTCGAAGATCAGCACGCCGACGATAGGGGTGAAGGGCAGGATGGCGTAGAACGACGGCGCGCTGGTGGTGATATCGTTCACATCCAGCATCTCATGGGAGATATTCTCTTTTTTGTCCAGCCAGCGCTGCCAGAAGAAGTGGGCAATCGCCATCGCGATAATCGCGGCGATAGAGATGGGCAGCGTGGTTTTAAAGGCGAAGTCGATCAGCGGCATCTCTGCAGCCTTGGCTGCCAGCACGACGTCCCCGGAGGTTGGGGAGAGGATAATCGCTGCCGGTGAGGCGCAGATGGCTGCCGCCGCGCCGCGGCTGATGCCGACGTTGACCATCACCGGAAAGAGAGTGGCCATGAGCAGTACGCCCAGCCCGGTGGCCGAGGAGACCGCCAGCGACATCAGGCAGGCTACGAAGTAGGCGGCGATCATCAGGATATAGGGCGAATTGATATAGCGCAGCGGCCGGGAGGCGAGCTTAACCACCATATCGTTTGCGCCGATATGGGTCATATAGGCGGCAAAGCCGCAGAGCATCATGATCATCATGCCGAGATCGCCGCCGCGGCTCATCAGCAGGATCTTGATGTATTCGACAATATCAGTGGCACTGTAGCCGGTGCTGGTGGCGCTCGACGGCAGAATTTTGTGGCCCATCAGCGCGCTGGCGATCAGCAGTACCAGACCGCCAACAAAGAGCACGCCGGTGGCTGAATAGCCTTTGATGATGTAGCGCGCAACGCCAACGATCACGACCACGCCCATCAGGAGTTCAATAAAGGTCAACATGGTTCCCTCTCATCATTAAGGCATGCAATGTGCCGAACAGAAGCGAACCGGTAGCTGACAAAAATCAATAAATAGCGAAGTAGCGCGGATTATCTGGCGAATTAGTTACCCAGGTAAAAATTCTGCACTCTGCGCAATAAAGCTATCAAATAAATCTTTCAGGATTAAACGATCGCTGCGTATACTCGCCAATCTCACTCTCTTTATGTGGTTTTTATGCACGCATCCTGGCTTCGGCGGCTACGCTTTCTCAAACGGCATCTTCTGATGCTGTTGATGGCGTTCGGCTGGCTGCTGTTCCAGAGCCAGGTGGCGATTGCTTCCCACGACTGCACCCTGGATATGCAGGGTGAAAGTGCCATGCTCCAGCATGTGGGACATATGCAGACGCCGGAGGCCCCAACGCCCCAGGCGCTTCAGGCTCCTCTGTGCGATAAGCACTGCGTGCCGGATGCGATGCAGAAGGAGTCCGGGCACGGATCGCTGGCGGCATTGCCGGTGGATATCACCCTTGCCGTCAGTTTGCCCGCCTGTGTTGATACCCCTCCTACCGAATGGTCGCTCACCCCACCCGCAGCAGGGCCGCCGGCAACGATCCGTTTTTGCCGGTTTAGGGAGTAGATACCTGTTAATCCGTTGAATTTAATTAATTTACGATTAACAGAGGTTCTACTATGTTCTCTTTTTTCTCCAGTGCGCCCTCTGGCGTGCTGTTCATTCTGTTCGTCTCTGCCGCGCAGGCGGAGCCGTATACCCTCCCGCAAACCCTTGTCGCCGCCGAGCGTTACTCTGCCGAACTTTCCGCCAGCCATAACGAGGCGCAGGCGCTCAACGCTATGGCGGAATCGGCCCGCGAGCTGCCCGATCCAAAGCTGAAGTTTGGTCTTGAAAACCTGCCGGTGCAGGGCAGTAACGATCGCCGCTTTACCCGGGAAGGGATGACCATGCAGCGCGTCGGCGTCATGCAGCAGTACGTCAGCGCGGATAAGCGCGAGCGGAAAGCGCAAACCCTGCTGACGGAGTCGCAAAGCGTCAACGCAAAGGCCCAGGCGATCCGCGCCGCGCTGCAGCGGGATACCGCCCAGGCGTGGCTGGATCTGGCCCTTTCATCCCGCAGCCTTGAGGTGGCCCGGCAGCTGCTGGCTGAGACACGCCGCCAGCAGAGCGTGCAAAAAGCCAGCGTGGGGGCAGGCAGCGCCGCCCCGGAGAGCGTGCTGGCGCTGCGCATTACCGAAAGCGCCATGCGCGATAACGTTACCCTTGCCGAACGCGATGTGCAGATCGCGCAGACCCGCCTGTTCGAGCTTACTGGACAGACGATCACCGTCGCTGCCGGGAAGCTGCCTGCCTACCAGCGGCTTCCGGCAGAGGAGCGCACCCTGGAGGAGAGCATTACCCTGCATCCAGAGGTGCTGGCCGCCACGCGGGAGGCCAATACCGCGAAGGCCCGCTCCGCAGAATCCGCCATTGCGGCGATCCCGGACGTCGAGGTGGAGGTCTATTACGGACATCGCTCCGAAGGCAATGACGATCTCGCTGGCGTGATGTTTACCGTCGACCTGCCGCTATTCCAGTCGCATCGGCAGGACAAAGATCACGCCGCCGATCTCTCCCGCACGATGCAGGCCAACGATCGTCTGGCGTTGACCGAACGCCAGCACACGGCTCAGATCCGCACCCTGGTGGCTGACTACCGGGCGGCGCAGATCCGCTGGTCGCGTCAGCGGCACGAGGTATTACCCCTGCTCAGGCAGCGCCTGATCCTGCTGGCGGCACAGTACCGCGCCGGACAGTCCGATCTTACGGCGCTGCTGGAGGCTCGGCGTAGCCTGCTGGATAGCGAGCTGGCCGCCACCCAGGCGGAAAAAGAGATGGCCCGGACGTGGGCCGCTATTCACTGGCTGATCCCCGAGGAGCTGGCGCAATGAAAAAGTTAATGATTCTGTTTGTGCTCATCGCCATGCTGGCCGCCGGAGCGGGCTATCTTGCCGGTCAACGCCAGCAGGCACCCGCAGCAGCGGAGCAGCCCGCGCGTAAGGTGCTCTACTGGTACGATCCGATGGTGCCTGACCAGCGATTCGACAAGCCGGGTAAATCGCCCTTTATGGATATGGATCTGCAGCCCCGCTATGCCGATGACGCGCCGGAGGCGGCGGGCGTTGCGGTAAGCGCCCGGCAGCAGCAAAACCTCGGCATGACCACCGCCAGGGCGCAGATGCGTGTTATGGCTCCGGCGTTTTCCGCGTATGCCACGGTGACCACCGACGAGCGCAGTATTCAGATCGTGCCTGCACCCGCCTCGGGCGTCGTTGAGTCCCTCACCGTACGGGCACCACAGCAGTGGGTGAAGGCGGGCGATCCGCTGGCTCGCCTGTGGATCCCCGCGTGGACGGCAGCGCAGCAGGAGTATCTGGCCGTGCGCCAGCTGGGGGATGCTACCCTGACCCAGGCCGCCCGGGCGCGCCTTGCCCTGCAGTTTATGCCCGACGCGATCGTGCGTGAGCTGGAGCGCAGCGGCAAACCCCAGACGCGGCTGACCCTACGCGCGACGCGCGACGGCTACGTGGTGAAGCTTGATGCGCGGGAGGGGGCGAGGGTAGAGGCGACGCAGCCCCTGTTTGAGCTGGCGAGCCTTGACCCCGTCTGGCTGGTGGTAGATTACGCGCCAGCAGAGATGCAGACCCTGAGCGTGGGCAGCGAGATTATCGCCACCGCCGACAGCCTGCCCGGTGAGGCGTTTCGTGGCCGGGTGAGCGAGCTGCTGCCGCAGCTGGAGACCACCACCCGCACCCTGAAGGCGCGCATCGTGCTGGATAACCCGCAGCAGAAGCTGAAGCCGGGCATGTTTTTGACGGTAGCGCTGGCAGAGCGCGCCGCCCGTCCGCCGGTGCTGGCGGTACCGGAGGAGGCGGTGATTGATACCGGCACCCAGTCCCGGCTGCTGCTGGCCACCGGCGACGGCCACTTCCAGGCGGTCAACGTAACGACCGGCATCACCTCCGGGGGCTGGACGCAAATCCTTACCGGCGTGAAGACAGGCGACAGCGTGGTGACCTCAGGTCAGTTCCTGATTGATTCCGAAGCCAGCCTGCGCAGTGCCCTGCCGCAGCCCACGGCGGACGCACCGCCGGTTGCCGCTCCGGCGATGGAGCACCAGCATGACCATAACCACGCCATGCACGGCGGGGAGGTGATGCCATGATCGCCGCCGTCATTCGCGCCTCGCTGCGCAACCGCCTGCTGATCCTGCTTGCTGCCGCGGTCATTGCGGTCTGGGGGCTATGGTCGATTCAGCGCGCGCCGCTGGATGCGCTGCCCGATCTCTCCGACGTGCAGGTGATCGTACGCGCCAGCTACCCTGGCAAAGCGCCGCAGATTATTGAGGATCAGGTCACCTATCCGCTGACCACCACCATGCTCTCGGTACCGGGGGCGAAAACGGTGCGCGGCTTCTCCATGTTCGGCGATGCCTATGTCTACATCCTCTTTGAGGACGGGACGGATCTCTACTGGGCCCGCTCGCGGGTGCTGGAGTATTTGAGCCAGATCCAGGGGCAGCTGCCTGCCGGGGTTAACGTCGGGCTGGGGCCGGATGCGACCGGCGTCGGTTGGATCTACGAATATGCTCTGGTCGATCGCAGCGGTAAACACAGCCTTGCCGATCTGCGCGCATTGCAGGACTGGACGCTGAAGTTTGAGCTGAAAACCGTCCCCAACGTGGCAGAGGTCGCCAGCGTCGGCGGCATGGTGCGTCAGTACCAAATCATCCCCGATCCGGCGCGGATGCGGGCGCTGAATATCACCCACCAGCAGCTGATTGATGCGGTCCAGGCGGCGAACCAGGAGAGCGGCGGTGCGCTGCTGGAGATGGGCGAAGCCGAGTATATGGTGCGCACCACTGGCTATCTTACAAGCCTGTCTGCGTTTCGCCAGATCGTTATCGACAGCCGCGGCGGCTTGCCGGTGCTGCTGGGGGACGTTGCCAGCATTCGCAACGGGCCGGAGATCCGCCGGGGCGTGGCGGAGTATAACGGCGAAGGCGAGGTGGCCGGAGGCATTATCGTTATGCGCTACGGTAAGAATGCGCTGGAGACCCTGGATGCGGTGAAGAAAAAGCTGCGCGATCTTCAGCGTAATCTGCCAGCGGGAGTGGAGATTGTGCCAGTCTATGACCGCTCGACGCTGATTGAGCACGCCGTAGAGACCCTTAGCCATAAGCTGCTCGAGGAGTTTATTGTCGTTGCGCTGATCTGCACCCTGTTTCTGTTCCATTTTCGATCGGCGCTGGTGGCTATCGTCTCGCTGCCGCTGGGCATCCTTGGGGCGTTTATTATCATGCACTACCAGGGGATCAACGCCAACATCATGTCCCTGGGCGGCATCGCCATCGCCATCGGCGCAATGGTCGATGCCGCCATTGTGATGATCGAAAACATGCACAAGGTGCTGGAGCAGTGGCGACACGAGCATCCAGGGCGTCAGCCCGCGGGGGGAGAGTACTGGCGGATCGCCGAGCAGGCGGCGGTGGAGGTGGGTCCGGCGCTCTTCTGTAGCCTGCTGATCATCACCCTGTCGTTTATTCCGGTATTTTCGCTAGAGGCGCAGGAGGGGCGGATGTTCTCCCCGCTCGCCTTCACCAAAACCTGGTCGATGGCGGTGGCGGCAGGGCTGGGGATCACGCTGGTGCCGGTACTGATGGGGCTGTTTATTCGCGGGCGTATCCCTGACGAGCAGGCCAACCCGCTCAACCGCTGGCTAACGCGAGCCTACGCACCGCTGCTGGACAAGGTGCTGGCGTGGCCGAAAACCACGCTGGCGCTGGCCCTGTTGCTGCTGCTGGCGACGCTCTGGCCGCTCAGCCGTCTCGGCAGCGAATTTATGCCGCCGATGGACGAGGGCGATCTGCTCTATATGCCCTCCACGCTGCCGGGCATCTCGGCCCGCGAGGCGGCGAGGCTGCTTCAGCAGACCGATCGGCTGATCAAAAGCGTGCCGGAGGTGGCGAGCGTGATGGGTAAAGCGGGGAGGGCGGAGACGGCTACCGATCCCGCACCGCTCACCATGATCGAAACCACGATTCGCTTTAAGCCGCGCGACCAGTGGCGGGCGGGCATGACGCCAGCAAAGCTGGTGGAGGAGCTGGACAGGACCGTCAGCGTGCCGGGGATTGCCAACGTCTGGGTGCCGCCGATCCGCAACCGGCTGGATATGCTGGCGACCGGCATTAAAAGCCCGGTGGGAATTAAGGTGAACGGTAATTCAATTGCCGATATCGAGAGCGTGGCGCAGCAGATTGAGCAGGTGGTAAAAAACGTGCCCGGCGTGACCTCCGCGCTGGCGGAGCGGCTGGCGGGCGGGCGCTATATCAATATCAACATCAACCGCCAGCAGGCGGCGCGCTATGGCGTGTCGGTGAAGGCGCTACAGTCGCTGATCTCGACGCTGGTGGGCGGGGAGAACGTCGGCGAGGTGCTGGCCGGGCGCGAGCGCTACCCAATCAATATTCGCTACCCGCGCGATCTGCGCGACAACGTGAGCAAGCTGCGCGCCCTGCCGGTGGTGACCGAAAACGGTAGCCAGGTGGCGCTGGGCGAACTGGCGGAGATCGTGGTCAGCGAGGGGCCGCCGATGCTGAAGAGCGAAAATGCTCGCCTGTCGAACTGGATCTATGTCGATCTGCGCGGGCGGGATCTTAAGTCCGCCGTGGCCGAGATGCAGCAGCGGGTAACGGAGCAGGTCACGCTGCCGCAGGGGGTAACCCTCTCCTGGTCCGGACAGTTTGAGTACCTTGAGCGAGCAACGGCGACGTTAAAAATGGTCCTGCCGGTGACGCTGGCGATTATTTTTGTGCTGCTCTATCTCACCTTTAAGCGGGTAACCGATGCGCTACTGATTATGGGCACGCTGCCCTTTGCGCTGATTGGCGGCGTCTGGCTGCTCTGGCTACTGGGATATAACCTGTCGGTAGCCGGCGCGGTGGGGTTTATTGCCCTCGCGGGGGTGGCCGCCGAATTTGGCGTCATTATGGTGCTTTACCTCAACCAGGCGCTGGTTCGACACGGCGTCTATGCAGGGAACGCCAGGAATCCGCTATTGATGCAGGCGATCCACGAGGGAGCGGTGCTGCGTGTACGACCCAAGGTGATGACCGTGGCCACCATCATGGCGGGGCTGCTGCCCATCATGTGGGGGGACGGCACCGGTGCAGAGGTGATGCGGCGAATTGCCGCGCCGATGATAGGCGGCATGCTCACTGCACCCCTGCTATCGATGTTTGTCATCCCGGCGCTCTATTTTTTAATCCATCGCACTTCCCCGGTGAAAAAAGAGCAAATATTGCAGCTGGATAAAAAAAGATAGCGACATTTATCACTTTTTAACGAATATCGACTGGACAAAAGTCATGACAATTGTTGTACTGATACCCGACACAGCATTTGTGTCGTTTTTCATGTAAAGGTAATTTTGATGTCTAAGATTAAAGGTAACGTTAAGTGGTTTAATGAGTCCAAAGGATTCGGTTTCATTACTCCGGAAGATGGCAGCAAAGACGTGTTCGTACACTTCTCTGCAATCCAGAGCAATGGTTTCAAAACTCTGGCTGAAGGTCAGCGCGTAGAGTTTGAAATCACTAACGGTGCCAAAGGCCCTTCTGCTGCTAACGTAATGCCTATCTAAGTTAGCGATAAGACAGAACTCTAAAACCCGCTGAGAAGCGGGTTTTTTTTCGCCTGCATTCAGTGGGTCGGATAGTTTCGTAGGTCGGGTAAGCGCAGCGCCACCCGACGTATTTGCCATCACTGCGCGTGTGTGGCAGAGACGATCCAGAAGGCCAGCGCCGTCATGGCAAACGAACCCAGCAGGTTCACCGCGACGTTCAGCAATGCCCAGCCCGTACGCCCGTCCTGCAGGAGAAATACGACCTCAGCGGAAAACGTTGAGAAGGTTGTCAGGCCGCCGCAAAAGCCGGTAGTGATAAGCAGCTTCCAGAGCGGATCGATATGCGTCATCCGGTTAAACCACGCCAGCCCCATCCCGATAATAAACGCCCCGGCCAGGTTAGCCGTTAGCGTGCCGATAGGGATCGCATGATGTAACGGATTGAGCTTCATACCGAGAAACCAGCGCAGCACGCTGCCGGTCCCGCCGCCGATAAAAACCGCAAAAAACAGTTGTATCACCGTCAATTCCTGCTATTTGATGTATCAGGTCGCTAAGTTTAACGCAACGGACAGAGGGGCGAGAAGATGATTGTGGCAGCGGGACAGTTTGTCGTGACGGCGGAGTGGGAGAGCAATGCCCGGATCTGTGTCGCCCTGATGGCGCAGGCGGCAAAGCAGGGAGCTGCGCTGCTGGTATTACCCGAGGCGCTGCTGGCCCGTAGCGACAGCGATCCGGGTCTGTCGGTAGCCTCGGCACAGCCGTTGGACGGCGGCTTTCTGACGCAGCTGCGGGCAGAGAGCCGGAAGAACGCGATGACCACGGTGTTGACCATTCACGTGCCCTCCACTCAGGGCAGGGCGGTCAATACCCTGGTCGTACTGCGGGCAGGGCAGATCGTTGCCCGCTACGCCAAGCTGCATCTCTACGATGCTTTCAGCATTCTCGAGTCGAGCCGGGTAGATGCGGGCAGCGTCATCCCTCCGCTGATTGAGGTGGCAGGCATGAAGATTGGGCTGATGACCTGTTACGATCTGCGCTTTCCTGAGCTGGCGCTGAGTCTGGCCCTGCAGGGGGCCGATCTGCTGGTGCTACCCGCTGCGTGGGTGCGCGGGCCGCTAAAAGAGCATCACTGGGCGACGCTGCTGGCGGCGCGGGCGCTGGACACCACCTGCTATCTGGTGGCCGCTGGCGAGTGCGGTAATAAAAACATTGGCCAGAGCCGGATAGTCGATCCGCAAGGCGTGACCGTCGCAGCAGCGGCCCAGGAGCCGCAGCTGATCTATGCCGAAGTGAGCGCTGCGCGGGTGCAGGAGACGCGAGAGAAGCTGCCGATACTGCGCCACCGTCGCTTTGCGCCTCCACAATTATTGTGATGTTTTTTTAAACAACACTTGATTCACCTTGTTACAGATTGCTATTGTGTGCGCGCGCCGAATGTCCGTTAATAGAGTCAGGTTTCAACGGCGCATTTCGCAGCCTGTTTTCAGTAAAGAAGGTATTTATGGGTGAGATTAGTATTACTAAGCTGCTGGTAGTTGCCGCACTGGTTGTTTTGCTGTTTGGGACGAAGAAGTTGCGTACCCTCGGCGGTGATCTTGGCGCAGCCATTAAAGGCTTTAAGAAAGCGATGAATGACGATGACACCAGCGCGAAAAAGAGCGTCGACGGTGACATCCCGGCAGAGAAGCTCTCTCACAAAGAGTAATGGCAATGCCGGATGGCTTGCGATAAAAAAAACCGGCGCACAGGCCGGTTTTTTTATGGCAATAGTGTAAGTAGTTATTGCAGAACTATTTTACTTCGATCCCTTTTGCCTGCAGGTCGGCATGGTAAGAGGAGCGAACAAACGGGCCACAGGCCGCGTGGGTGAAGCCCATCGCCAGCGCTTCGGCTTTCATCTCGTCAAACTCTTCTGGACTGACGTAACGCTGTACCGGCAGGTGGTGACGGCTTGGCTGCAGATACTGGCCGAGCGTCAGCATGGTTACGCCGTGGCGGCGCAGGTCACGCATCACCTCAACGATCTCTTCGTTGGTCTCGCCCAGGCCAACCATCAGGCCCGATTTGGTCGGGATATCCGGATGCGCCTCTTTAAAACGCTCCAGCAGCTTCAGGGACCAGTTGTAGTCCGCACCTGGACGCACCTTGCGGTAGATACGTGGAACGTTCTCGAGGTTGTGGTTAAAGACGTCCGGCGGCGTAGCGGAGAGGATATCCAGCGCGCGATCCATACGACCACGGAAGTCAGGAACCAGGGTCTCAATGCGGATGCTCGGGCTCTTCTCGCGGATAGCGGTGATGCAGTCGGCAAAGTGCTGAGCGCCGCCGTCACGCAGATCGTCGCGGTCAACGGAGGTGATCACCACATAGCGCAGCGCCATGTCGGCAATAGTTTGCGCCAGCTTCAGCGGCTCATTGGCATCAGGGGCGACCGGGCGGCCGTGGGCAACGTCGCAGAACGGGCAGCGGCGGGTACAGATGGCACCCAGGATCATGAAGGTCGCCGTACCGTGATTGAAACACTCCGCCAGGTTAGGGCAGGACGCCTCTTCACAGACGGAATGCAGGCCGTTTTTGCGCATGGCCGCTTTAATACCCTGGATGCGGGAGGAGTCTGCCGGCAGTTTGATCTTCATCCACTCCGGTTTTCTTAACAGGGCTTCACGCTCTGTTACCACGTTTTTAACCGGGATAAGGGCCATTTTATCGGCATCGCGGTATTTAACACCGCGTTCCATCACAATGGGTTTACTCATAGCGTGCGTGTTCCAGTTGCGAATAACGAAGGGAGCATTTCAATTCAAGGGAATGTTGTATTTCTCAACTATTTTTGAATTAGCTGGGCGGCAGTATATCATCTATAGAGGCGATAAAGCAGCCTGCCGGCCCGGCAAATTGTAAAATAGTTGTTGTTTTGTGCCCTATGTCCTGCGATCGTCGAACATCAGCCCTGGCGGCTATTCCTTCTCAAAGGCATTTCGAATCACGCTGATGACGTTCTCCAGAACCGGATCGCGCAGGCTTAACTTGTTGTAATAGAGGGAAACCTCCACGGTTGCATTGTTCAGCGGTGGGAAATCGATTTCCGTCAAAGGCCAACAAGAGTTAAAGAAGGTGAACAGGCGTGACGGCATCAGGCCCAGCATATCGCTGTGGCTAATGAGTGCCGCAATTGTAAACATATTGTAGCTGCTAAAGCTCACCGGCTGCTCCGGGAACAGCTCCCGTACCTTCTGCCGCATCGTACCCATACTTTGTCCCTCTAGCATGAGCAGCGTATGTTCATATTGACCCAGCGTCTCTACCGTCAGCGGCTGCGCCAGGCAGGGGTGATCCTTACGACAGATCAGTATCAGCTTATCGTGATAGAGAACGTGATGGTTAAGCGTTCGGGTGCCGGTGACATGCGTATCGATGATCAGGTCAGTCTGGAACTGGCCCAGCTGATTCTCCGCATCCAGAATAGGAATATTGCGGATCAACAGATGCGGATGCGCCGCTTTTATGGCCTTGTAGATCGGCGGGATCAGCAGGGTGCCTAGCGAGGGGGGCGTCCCGATGGTGATGGTTCGCTGCTTATCATAGCTGCCGGTGAGATCCAGCGCGCCGAGAATCGACTCCAGCCCGAGGCTCACATACTCATGTAAATGCGTAGCATACGCCGTAGGCGTGACCCCCTGACCCTTACGGATAAACAGTGGATCGGGAAAGATGGCGCGTAGTTTCTGAATAGACTGGCTAATCGCTGATGGCGTCAGGTTCAGCACCTTCGCCGCGTTAACAATACCTTTATGAACATATACGGCTTCAAAGATCGTCAATAAATTGAGATCGATATTGCGCAGCGTACGGAAGATTTGGGGTCTATCCTCTTCGCGACGCTCGGTTATTCGTTTGTCCGACGGACCGTTATCATCCACGCTCAAACTCCATATTCATTCACATTATGAATGATAGTTGAAATTATATTCTTGTGTCATTAATGTACCCACATACTGAGCGGATACGCGCATTCCATTGTATTTCAACAATTTAATAATAATGCAGGGTGTTTTATCGCCTGCAAAAAAGCGTACTACCGGCCTGGCTCGCCCGGTGTAACCTAAATTACCCTTTAGTAACAGGGGCATGAATGACAGGATCGGTCTTTTTAGGAAGGGGGTCAATGAGATTTTAAGACCGTCGATAAAATTTTATCGACGGATATAGGATATATTATTCGCTAATATATTGATGAGGCGGATTATTTAACAGTTTAAGTAAGTTTGCGATAAGTCTGGGCGCGAGCGAGGCGGTGGTCGCAGTGTCAATCCACTCGCTAACCTGAGCCATCTCCATTCCTGCATAGCCGCAGGGATTAATCCGGCGGAACGGCGCAAGATCCATAGCAATATTCAGCGCCAGCCCATGAAACGAACAGCCTTTGCGGATCCGCAGACCGAGCGAGCAAATTTTCTTCTCACCGACATACACGCCGGGTGCATCCGCACGCGGATGCGCATCAATATCCAGTTCCGCCAGCGTGTTGACGACGGTCTGCTCAAGTACCGTTACCAGCTCGCGCACGCCCAGCTTGCGGCGTTTAAGATCCAGCAGCACATACATGACCTGCTGGCCGGGACCATGATAGGTCACCTGACCACCGCGATCGCTCTGAATAACGGGAATATCGCCAGGCATCAGCAGATGCTCCGCTTTACCCGCTTGCCCCTGGGTAAACACCGGCTCGTGCTCGACCAGCCACACCTCATCGGGGGTAGCGGCATCACGGTTATCGGTAAAGGTGTGCATCGCCTCGGAAACAGGCGCGTAAGGTTGTAAGCCCAGATGGCGGATAAGGATCGTATCCTGAAGCAAAACAGCATCTCCGGGGGAGAACAAAAGGTGGGGAGAGTATACCACAGGGAGGATGTTACCCGACCAGTGCCGGGCAACACGTCAGCGGCTCACAGCAGGGGGATTACAGAACCATACGAACGATTTCGATATTGCCGAGTTCTTCGTACAGCGTTTCTACCTGCTCAATGTGCGTAGCGGTAATAGTGATAGAGACCGAGTGGTAGTTGCCTTTGCTGCTCGGTTTTACCTGGGGAGAGTAATCACCTGGCGCATGGCGCTGTACCACTTCCACCACCTGATCAACCAGCTCAGGTTTCGCCAGACCCATCACTTTGTAGGTAAAGGGGGTCGGGAATTCAAGCAGTTCGTTAAGTTTGGTTTTCATGTCAGCTCCGGCGTAATAAAAGAACAACTCCCGCCAGAGGGCGGGAGTGTCAACGATGCATAGTATATGGGGATGGAAATCACACTTTCAAGCGACTATTTTTTAACCAAACCAGTGGTGGAACATCAGCTTGATATAATCGATGATTTTGCCGAAGAAATTCCCTTCCGGGATCTCCTGAAGAACCACCAGCGGACGCTGCTCAATGGTTTTGCCATCAAGCTGGAAGTTGATGGTGCCCACAACCTGATTTTTCGCCAGCGGCGCGTGCAGCTCGCTGCTGTTCAGCACGTAGCTGGCTTTCAGATCCTTCATGCGGCCACGCGGAATGGTCAGGTAGACATCTTTGTCTACGCCCAGCGAGGCGCGATCGCTGTCGCCAAACCAGGCTGGCTCAGAGGCAAACTCTTTGCCGGCTTTGATGGGGTTAACGGTTTCAAAGAAACGGAAGCCCCAGGTCAGCAGTTTTTTACTTTCGGTTTCACGGCCTTTAAAGGTGTGGCCGCCCATCACGGCGGAGATCAGGCGCATCTGGCCTTCGGTTGCCGACGCCACCAGGTTATAGCCCGCCTTGTCCGTATGACCGGTTTTGATACCGTCAACGTTCAGGCTGTTGTCCCACAGCAGGCCGTTGCGGTTGGTCTGGCGAATCCCGTTAAAGGTGAACTCTTTCTCTTTGTAGATGGTGTACTCGTTCGGCACGTCGCGGATCAGCGCCTGGCCAATCAGCGCCATATCGCGCGCGGAGCTGAACTGGCCCTCGGCGTCAAGACCGTGCACGGTCTGGAAGTGGGTGTTTTTCAGCCCCAGGGCGTTCACATAGCTGTTCATCAGACCCACAAAGGCGTCCTGGCTACCGGCGACGTAGTCAGCCATCGCCACGCAGGCATCGTTGCCGGACTGCAGGTTGATACCACGGATCAGCTGGGAGACCGGCACCTGCATGCCGGGCTTCAGGAACATCAGCGACGAGCCTTTAAAGACCGGGTTGCCTGTAGCCCAGGCGTCATTACCGATGGTGACCAGGTCCGTCTCTTTGAATTTACCCGCCTTCATCGCCTGGCCGATGACGTAGCTGGTCATCATTTTGGTCAGGCTTGCCGGATCGCGGCGCGCATCGGCGTTCTGTTCCGCCAGCACTTTGCCAGAGTTGTAGTCGATCAGAATATACGACTCTGCGTCAATTTGCGGAACGCCCGGGATCATGGTTTTGATGTTCAGATCATCTGCATGGGCAGCGGTGAGCGTGGCGGCGGCCAGCGCGGTGGTGAGCGCGAGGCGCTTCACGAAACGAACGGAAAAGGTGGTCTTCATGGTCAGAACAACGACATCCGTGATGAAATTAAAAAAAGTGCCTTACTATAGCAAAAGCTATACCGGCAGGCATCTGACTTTCCGCATGACTTTGTGACTGAAATTGACACAAGTTGACAAAGTCAGACGCCGCATAGGGTGCTTATTGCGCGCTGGTAATAAAGGATTGCAGCTGCGCTTCGCTCTGCAAACGCTGCTGGAGCGCGCTGGCATCGGCTTTGCTGCTGAACGGGCCGAGCTGGATACGCCAGACCGCACCGTTCTGCGTTACCCGGCCCGGCACATCGAACTGCTGGACCAGACGCTGTTGATACTGCTCGGCGCGCGCTTTATCGCTCACGGCACCCACCTGCACGACATAGCCACCGGCGGTGGCAGCAGGCGCAGGGGCCGCAGCGGCAGGCGCAGGCGCCGCGGCAGGGACGCTGCCCTGTACAGAGCCAGGCGCGGTGACCGGCGCCGCGACAGCAGGTGCTGCAACGACCGGTGCGGCAGCAGTTGCGGCGGGTTGCGGCTGTGCGGGCGGTTCATTGCCCTCCAGCACGCCGGAAGCCAGCGTCGTCGGTGCGCCGAGGAAGCCACTGCCGCCAACCGGCGCACCGGTGGCACCGTCGCTTTGCAGCGTATCATTGCTGATAGGGCGAACATCTGCCGCTGGCTGGGCAGGCTGCGGTGCAGACGAGGCGCTGCCCATGCCGCCGCTCAGATCGGGACGAGCGGGCAGGGCGTAGGTCTGCTGGGCAATAGTAGTACAGACTGTGCCAGGTCCAGAGAAGGAGCCGTCCTGGGAGACTATGATCGGATCGATACGCACCTTGGTATTATTGGAGGTGTTCAGCCTGTCAGCAGCGGCGCGGGAGAGGGAGATCACGCGATCGTTGCCGTAGGGACCACGATCGTTGATCCGTACCACCACCATCCGGCCGTTAGAGAGGTTGGTAATACGCGCATAGCTAGGGATCGGCAGCGTCGGATGCGCCGCCGTCAGCTGCATCGGATCGAACGTTTCGCCGGAGGCGGTCAGGTTGCTGCCTGGCTCCGCATCATAGATTGCGGCAAGACCGGCCTGGGTAAAGCGTGAGGTATCCTGCACAATCTTGTAGGATTTTCCATCGCGCTCGTAGTCCTGGTTCACCGAGGGGTTCAGCGGCTCGTAACGCGGCTCGGCCCCGCCGATCTCAACCGTCGGGCCGTTACAGACCGCAGGCTGCGGCGCAGCGGCTGGGGGTTGCTGGCTCTCATCGTTACTTGAACACGCTGTCAGTAATCCTGCTGCTACGCAAACTGCAAGGCAAAGCTTTCGCATTGCGGACCTCTTATACGCTTTTCGACAACATTTTTCTGTGGGTATGGATCGACATCACGATACCAAACCCGGCCATAAGCACAATCAGGGCGGAGCCACCGTAGCTTACCAACGGTAGAGGTACACCTACCACCGGTAAAATACCGCTCACCATACCAATATTAACAAACACATAAACGAATAAAATCAGCATTAAGCCACCGGCCATCACGCGGCCAAAGGTGGTTTGCGCATGGGCCGCAATCCACAGGCCGCGCATAATCAGCAGCAGGTAGAGCGCCAGTAAGATAAGAATACCTATCAAACCCAGCTCTTCCGCCAGTACGGCAAAGATAAAGTCGGTATGGCGCTCGGGGAGGAACTCAAGCTGCGACTGGGTACCGTGCAGCCACCCTTTGCCGCGCAGGCCGCCGGAGCCAATCGCAATTTTAGACTGAATAATATGATAGCCTGCTCCCAGTGGATCGGTTTCCGGATCGAGGAGCATCATGACCCGCTGACGCTGATAGTCGTGCATCAGGAAGAACCAGAGGATCGGGATAAAGGCCGCTACCAGCAGGACGGCAATACCAATCAGCCGCCAGCTCAGGCCCGACAGGAAGAGCACAAACAGCCCTGAAAGGGCGATCAGAATCGAGGTTCCGAGGTCCGGCTGGGCAGCCACCAGCAGGGTGGGCATGAAGATCAGCACCAGCGCAATGCCGGTGTTTTTCAGCGAAGGCGGACAGACGTCGCGGTTGATAAAGCGCGCCACCATCAGCGGGACGGCGATTTTCGCAATCTCCGAGGGCTGGAAACGCACAATACCCAGATCAAGCCAGCGCTGCGCCCCTTTCGAGATCGCGCCAAAGGCGTCTACCGCCACCAGCAGGATCACGCAGAATATATAGAGATAGGGCGCCCATCCCTCATAGACGCGCGGCGGGATCTGCGCCATCACTACCATCACCACCAGGCCCATAGCGATCTGGCCGATTTTACGCTCGGTCATGCCGACATCCTGGCCGCTGGCGCTCCAGATCACAATGGCGCTGTAGAAGAGCAGCGCCAGGATGATCAGCAGCAGCGCCGGGTCGATGTGGATTTTATCCCAGAACGATTTTTTGTTCGGATTATCCGTCATGGTTATTGGTCCTCAGCCGCTGCTGCCGATGGATTCTCGGCGGGCAGGTCGGTGTTATTATCGCCCAGCATAATGTGGTCGAGGATCTGGCGCATAATGGTCCCGACCGCCGGGCCAGCACCGCCGTTTTCCAGAATCATCGCCACCGCCACCTGGGGATGGTCATAGGGGGCAAACGCCGTCATCAGCTTGTGGTCACGCAGGCGTTCCGCAATTTTATGCGCGTTATAGGTTTCGTTAGCCTTCAGGCCAAACACCTGTGCCGTACCGGATTTCGCTGCGACTTTATAGGGCGCATTAGCAAAATATTTGTGTGCCGTGCCGTTAGGACGGTTGGCCACGCCGTACATGCCGTCCTTCGCGATCTCCCAGTAGCCGGAGTGAATATCGCCCACCGGCGGCTGCTCAGGCTGCTTCCACGGCACCTGCTGGCCATTCTCGGCCGTGCTCATCAGCAGGTGTGGCACTTTAACGACGCCATCGTTAATGAGGATCATCATCGCCTTGCTCATCTGGATCGGCGTCGCTGTCCAGTAGCCCTGACCGATGCCCACCGGGATGGTATCGCCCTGGTACCACGGCTTTTTAAAGCGTTTTAGCTTCCACTCGCGGGTCGGCATGTTCCCGGAGCGCTCCTCCGAGAGGTCGATTCCGGTGTAGTGGCCATAGCCAAATTTACCCATCCACTCGCTGAGACGATCTATCCCCATGTCGTAGGCGACCTGATAGAAGAAGGTATCGGCAGACTCCTCCAGCGACTTGGTGACGTTAAGATGACCGTGGCCCCACTTTTTCCAGTCGCGATAGCGCTTTTCAGAGCCAGGGAGCTGCCACCAGCCGGGGTCAAACAGGCTGGTGTTGCGAGTGATCACTCCCGCGCTTAGGGCCGATACCGCGACATAAGGCTTCACGGTTGATGCCGGTGGATAGACGCCCTGGGTGGCGCGGTTGATCAATGGCGTATTGGGATCGTGCAGCAGGCCGTTGTAATCCTTGCTGGAAATACCGTCAACAAACAGGTTCGGGTTGTAGCTTGGCATAGAGACCAGCGCCAGAATGCCGCCCGTGCGCGGATCGGTGACCACCACCGCCGCACGGCTCCCCTCCAGCAGGGTTTCGATATAGGTTTGCAGCTTGAGATCCAGCGTCAGGTAGATATCATGCCCGGCCTGGGGCGGCACCTCTTTCAGCTGGCGGATCACCCGGCCACGGTTATTGACCTCTACCTCTTCATAGCCGGTCTGGCCGTGGAGCACGTTCTCGTAGTAGCGCTCAATGCCCAGCTTACCGATATCGTGCGTTGCCGCATAGTTGGCGAGGATGCCCTCTTTATCGAGGCGTTCAACGTCTTTATCGTTGATTTTCGATACGTAGCCAATCACATGGGTCAGGGCAGAGCCATAGGGGTAGAAGCGGCGCTTGTAGCCTTTCACCTCCACGCCCGGGAAGCGGTACTGGTTAACCGCAAAGCGCGCGACCTGAACTTCCGTCAGGTTAGACTTCACCGGAATAGAGGTGAAGCGGTGTGAACGGGCGCGCTCTTTTTTGAAGTTGGCGATGTCCTCATCGGTGAGATCGACCACGTCGCGCAGCGCGTCCAGCGTCTGCTGCACGTTATCCACCTTCTCAGGCATCATCTCAACCTGGTAGATGGTCCGGTTGAGCGCCAGCGGCGTACCGTTGCGATCGTAGATAATGCCGCGGGTCGGGGCTATCGGCACGAGCTTGATGCGGTTTTCGTTGGAGCGCGTTTGGTAGTCGGTGTGACGGACAATCTGCAAATTGTAGAGGTTTGCGACGAGCACGCCGCTGAGCAGTAGGATCCCTGTAAAGGCGACGATTGCCCGGCGCACAAACAGCGCGGACTCAGCCGTATAGTCGCGAAAAGAGTTCTGTAATTTCATCCGCTGCTTAATCTACCTAAGGCTCTTCGTTACTCACGGTGATAGGGATGGTTGGTCGTAATGCTCCATGCGCGATAGAGGCTTTCTGCCACCAGAACCCGGACCAGCGGGTGGGGGAGCGTTAACGCAGAGAGTGACCAACTTTGTTCTGCCGCCGCTTTGCAGGCGGGGGATAACCCTTCCGGGCCGCCGATCAGCAGACTGACGTCTCGCCCGTCCTGCTTCCAGCGCTCCAGCTCGATGGCCAGCTGCGGCGTATCCCAGGGCTTACCTGGAATATCGAGGGTGACGATGCGGTTTTTTCCTGCCGCAGCGAGCATAAGCTCACCCTCTTTATCAAGGATGCGTTTGATGTCGGCATTTTTGCCGCGCTTGCCGGCAGGGATCTCTACCAGCTCAAACGGCATATCTTTCGGAAATCGACGCAGATATTCAGTAAAGCCGGTTTGTACCCAGTCGGGCATCTTCGTGCCGACGGCGACCAGTTGCAGCTTCACCCATTAGCCCCAGAGTTTTTCCAGCTCGTAGAGACGGCGGCTCTCTTCCTGCATCACGTGGACAATGACGTCGCCCAGATCGACCACGACCCAGTCCGCAACGTTTTCACCCTCTACGCCAAACGGGATCAGACCGGCCGCGCGGGATTCCTGAACCACGTGATCGGCGATAGAGACAACGTGACGCGTAGAGGTACCGGTGCAGATGATCATGCAGTCGGTGATGCTTGATTTACCTTTAACGTCTAAGGTGACGATGTCCTGACCTTTCAGGTCATCAATTTTGTCGATAACAAAATCCTGGAGTGCTTTACCCTGCAAGTGTTCCCCCTGGGTGGATGCAAATAACGATATTCAATAGATAGTCAGCCAGTATACCTGAAGCCCGGCCTTTTCGGGACAAGAGTTGCCCATATGTGTCTGAAAGTGGGCTATCATCCCACCCTCCGCACAAGATTGCATCGCCATTTTTGTAAAACAATTTCTATGGAACTGCCGCGGAGGGAAAAGTCTGGCAGCGGAGAATAGCAGTCTGGAGGATCGTGTCAATCTCCTAATGCGCTAATCGGAGAGTTAGCGGTACAGCCCCTGCTGCATGATGTAGTCGAGCACGGCGGGCGGGAGCAGATCGTCACAGGGCTGATTCTGCCGCAGCCGCTGGCGGATCTGCGTGGCGGAGATATCGAACCACGGGGTCTGGGCGAGAAAAATTTTTCCGGCGGGCAGGGTGTGCAGCTCACGGGCATCGGTGGTGAGGTGCTGCTCCAGCCAGCGCTGATGTACCTCGTCGCGCATCTCCAGCGCGTAGCCGGGGCGACGGCAGACGATAAGATGGCAGTAGCCAAGTATGCTGTCGTAGCGATACCAGGTCGGGAAGCTGAGCAGCGAGTCCTGGCCAATGATAAAGGCCAGCGGCCGGGCTGGGCCGCTCTCCTGACGCCATATCTCCAGCGTTTCCGCTGTGTAAGACGGCGTGTCGCGCCGCAGCTCCCGCTCATCAAGGGTAAACAGCGGACGGTCGTTTATCGCCAGCGCCAGCATCGCCTTACGCTGCTGGCTGGTGGCCTCCGGCTGTGGGCGGTGAGGCGGCACGTTGTTTGGCATAACGATCACCCGCGCAAGGTTAATCGCTTCTGCCAGCGCCTCTACCGGTAAAAGGTGGCCGTAGTGGACGGGATCGAAGGTCCCGCCAAACAGCGCCTGGAGCTGATTCATCTCACCCATCGATAAAAACGTCCGCCAGCGACTTATGACAGAGTAGCAGAGAGAGCCCTTCCAGCTCGGCCCACACCGACTGGCCGTAGTCCTGCTTCACGGTTAGCTCGGTGCGGCTCAGAAGATGCACCGCCTGGCGGAGCTGGGCATGGCTCAGACGATTGAGCGCCTCGGTAGTGACGGCACGGCGGTTCTGCCACACCCGGTGTTTATCAAAGAGGGTGCGCAGCGGGGCATGTGCCATCTGACGCTTTAAGGTCAACAGCAGCAGCAGTTCACGCTGCACAGTACGCAGCAGGATCACCGGCTCGCTGGCCTCAAGCTTCAGCTGCTGCAAAATATGCAGGGCGCGTTTGCTCTTGCCCGCCAGCAGGGCATCCACCCAGTGGAAAGGGGTAAAGTGTGCGGCATCGTTCACCGCCTGTTCAACGCGGGGCAGGGTAAGCTTGCCGTCTGGCCAGAGCAGAGAGAGACGGTCCAGCGCCTGTGCCAGCGCCAGCAGGTTACCCTCATAGCAGTAGCAGAGCAGCTGGTTAGCGGCATCGTCAAGCTGTAAATTATTCTGCTTTGCGCGGTTGGCGACCCAGCGCGGGAGCTGCGCCTGCTCTGGCGTCTGACAGGTGACCAGCACGGCACGGTTAGCCAGGGCGGTAAACCAGGCCGCATTCTCCTGCGCTTTGGTGAGCTTATTGCCCCGCACGATCAGCAGGAGATCGTCATGCAGCAGTCCTGTCAGGGTGGCGAGCTGTTCATTGATGGCGGCATTAGGGCCGTTGTCCGGCAGCTGGAGCAGCAGCGTCTGGCGGCTGGCGAACAGGCTCATGGCCTGGCAGAGGGAGAAGAGCGCGGTCCAGTCGGTGCTGGCGTCGAGAGCAACGGTGTGGTGCTCATCAAAGCCCTGAGCCGCCGCTGCCTGACGCACTGCATCCTGGCTCTCCTGCAGCAGCAACGGATCGTTGCCAAGCAGCAGATACGCCGCGCGCAGCCCTTCATTGAGCTGCGCGCGGAGCTGTTCAGGGTACAGCTTTAACATCAGTTACCCAGCGTGGTTGAGACGCGGGAGGAGGTGTCGGTCGCTTTGGCTTCTGCTTTGGTTTCCGCCATTTTCTCCTGCTTCTCTGCCGTTTGCACGCTTGGCAGCTGACGGATCAGCTGCTCGGCGGCTTTATCGTACATCTCCGTAACGATCATCTCCTGCTCGGCATCTTTCGCCAGCGCGGTCTGCGGGTTATCGAAGAATGAGCGATAGACCTTGGTGTGCAGCGGATAGATGCCCTGGCCCGGGATCAGCACCGTCGCCTGGACGCTCATCACCATCTGGTACTCAGCCGTACGGCCATCGCGGAAGATCGACGCAGTATCCTGGCTAACTGTTGATGTACCCAGACGCAGGGAGGGCACATCCTGGCGCACGGAGCTCTTCTCTACCAGCGTTACGCCGTTCAGGCGCAGCTGCGCACGTATCGCGCGGCTGAGCGGACCGTTCGGATCTGACGAGTCGAAAATCATGGTTTTCATCTCGTCAGGGATCGCTGAACTGTTACGCAGATGCCAACCGCATCCGGCGGTGACCAGCACCGCCAACGACAACAATAATGTTGTTAAAAATCGCACGCTTCCTCCCGCGCTTAGCCAACGACCAGATTGAGCAGTTTACCTGGAACGTAAATCACTTTACGTAAGGTAACGCCATCAAGATATTTTGCTACCAGAGGCTCCTGGCCCGCGCGCTCGCGCACCTGCTCTTCGCTGGCGTCGACCGGCACGGTGATTTTACCGCGTACTTTACCGTTTACCTGCACCACGACCAGGGTGGTGTTCTCAACCATTGCCTGTTCGTCTGCCACCGGCCACGGCGCGTTGTCGATATCGCCTTCGCCTTTCAGCTCCTGCCACAGGGTGAAGCTGGCGTGCGGGGTGAACGGGTTGAGCATACGCACCACGGCCAGCAGCGCTTCCTGCATCAGGGCGCGATCCTGCTCGCCGTTCAGCGGCGCTTTCGCCAGCTTGTTCATCAGCTCCATAATCGCCGCAATGGCGGTGTTGAAGGTCTGACGGCGACCGATATCGTCGGTCACTTTAGCAATGGTTTTATGCACGTCACGACGCAGCGCCTGCTGGTCTTCGCTCAGCGCGGCGACGTCCAGCGCCGGGGCATCGCCCTGAGAAGTGTGCTCGTAGACCAGTTTCCAGACGCGCTTCAGGAAGCGGTTCGCCCCCTCAACGCCGGACTCTTGCCACTCGAGCGTCATGTCCGCCGGCGAGGCGAACATCATAAACAGACGCACGGTATCCGCGCCGTAGCGCTCTACCATCTCCTGCGGGTCGATGCCGTTGTTTTTCGACTTGGACATCTTGCTCATGCCGGTATAGACCAGCTCATGGCCCGCCGCGTCCTGCGCTTTCACGATACGGCCTTTCTCATCGCGCTCGACGATAGCCTCTTTCGGGGAGACCCAGTTACGCTCGCCGTTTGCGCCCACGTAGTAGAAGGCATCTGCCAGCACCATGCCCTGACAGAGCAGCTGCTTCGCTGGCTCATCAGAGTTCACCATGCCCGCATCGCGCATCAGCTTGTGGAAGAAGCGGAAGTAGAGCAGGTGCATAATGGCGTGTTCGATACCGCCGATGTAGATATCCACCGGCAGCCAGTAGTTGGCGGCGTTCGGATCCAGCATCCCCTCGTTGTACTGCGGGCAGGTGTAGCGCGCGTAGTACCAGGAGGACTCCATAAAGGTGTCAAAGGTGTCGGTTTCACGCAGCGCAGGCTGGCCGTTGACGGTGGTTTTGGCCCACTCAGGATCGGCTTTGATCGGGCTGGTGATACCGTCCATGACCACGTCTTCCGGCAGAATAACCGGCAGCTGATCTTCCGGAGTCGGCAGCACGGTACCGTCTTCCAGGGTCACCATTGGAATCGGTGCGCCCCAGTAGCGCTGGCGGGAGACGCCCCAGTCGCGCAGGCGATAGTTGACCTTACGCTCGCCGACGCCGTTAGCGGCCAGCTTGTCGGCAATGGCGTTAAACGCAGCCTCGAAGTCCAGACCGTTAAACTCGCCGGAGTTAAACAGCACGCCTTTTTCCGTCAGCGCCTGGGCGCTGAGATCCGGCTCGCTGCCGTCGGCCGCGAGGATTACCGGCTTGATATCTAAACCATATTTCGTGGCAAACTCGTAGTCACGCTGATCGTGGCCAGGAACGGCCATGACTGCGCCGGTGCCGTACTCCATCAGCACGAAGTTCGCTGCCCAGACCGGGATCGTTTCGCCGGTCAGCGGGTGAATTGCGCGGACGCCGGTGTCGACGCCTTTCTTCTCCATTGTCGCCATGTCCGCTTCGGCAACCTTGGTGTTGCGGCATTCGGCAATGAAGTCGCCCAACGCCGGATTATAGGCTGCTGCCTGGGTGCTCAGCGGGTGGCCCGCAGCCACGGCCAGGTAGGTAACGCCCATGAAGGTGTCCGGACGGGTGGTATAGACGGTCAGCTTGTCGTCGCTGTTCTCGACGTCAAAGGTGATCTCTACGCCTTCAGAGCGGCCAATCCAGTTGCGCTGCATGGTTTTAACGGTATCTGGCCACTGATCCATATGATCCAGATCGTTCAGCAGTTCGTCAGCGTAGGCGGTGATTTTGATAAACCACTGCGGGATCTCTTTACGCTCAACTTTGGTGTCGCAGCGCCAGCAGCAGCCGTCGATCACCTGCTCGTTAGCCAGCACGGTCTGGTCGTTCGGGCACCAGTTCACCGCCGAGGTCTTCTTATAGACCAGGCCTTTCTTATACAGCTCGGTGAAGAACTTCTGCTCCCAGCGGTAGTATTCCGGGGTGCAGGTTGCCAGCTCGCGGCTCCAGTCATAGCCAAAGCCCAGCATCTTGAGCTGGCTTTTCATGTAGTTGATATTGTCGTAGGTCCACGGCGCAGGTGCGGTGTTATTCTTCACCGCGGCGCCTTCCGCCGGCAGGCCGAATGCGTCCCAGCCGATGGGCTGCAGCACGTTTTTACCCAGCATGCGCTGATAGCGGGAGATCACATCGCCAATGGTGTAGTTACGCACGTGGCCCATGTGTAGCCGGCCAGAAGGATAGGGAAGCATAGAGAGGCAGTAATACTTCTCTTTGCTCTCATCTTCAGTGACTTCAAATGTGCGCTTCTCTTCCCAGTGAAGCTGGACTTTGGATTCTATCTCTTCCGGGCGGTATTGCTCTTGCATGGCAGCCAGTGGTCCTGTTTTCAATACAGCTACAAGCGTAGCATTAAGATGTGGTGTGTAAGATCCGCATAGCATAGCCCAAACGCCAGTCTCAAAACAGCCTTTCGCGCTGACGGCGGTGAAAAGGGCCAGCGGGTATCCTTGCACGAATTTACACAGGCTGTGGCAAAGGTAGCAAAGCGGCGGAAAAATAAGGTCTATTATTAGAAGACGTTACCCAGCCCGGAGGCGAAAGGATGAACAAGGTTGCTCAATATTATCGTGAACAGGTTGCGACGCTGACCGAGCGTTTGCGCAGTGGCGATCGGGATATCGATGCGCTGGTGGAGCAGGCGCGGCTGCGCGTCACCCAGACGGGCGAGTTAACGCCAACCGAGGTCGAAGAGCTGACGCGCGCCCTGCGTCGCGACCTCGAAGAGTTTGCCCGCAGCTATAACGAAAGCCAGGGGGAGGTCACCGACAGCGTATTTATGCGGGTGATCAAAGAGAGCCTTTGGCAGGAGCTGGCGGACATTACCGACAAAACCCAGCTGGAGTGGCGCGAGGTGTTTCAGGATCTGAACCATCACGGGGTCTACCACAGCGGCGAAGTTGTAGGGCTGGGGAACCTGGTGTGTGAGAAGTGCCACTACCACCTGGCGGTCTACACTCCGGATGCGCTGCCGCTCTGTCCGAAGTGCGGCCATGACCAGTTCCAGCGCCGGCCGTTTGAGCCGTAATGCAGATGGTAACGCCCGGTGGCGCTGCGCTTACCGGGCCTACACATTGCACCGTGCCCATTGTAGGCCGGGCAAACGCAGTGCCGCCCGGCAATTACCCACATTAGTGCAGGATCTTGGCGAGGAAATCCTTTGCCCGTTCGGATTTTGGATTAGCGAAGAAATCCTCCTTGGCGGAGTCTTCGACGATTTTCCCCTCGTCCATAAAGATCACCCGTGTCGCGACCTTGCGCGCAAAGCCCATCTCATGGGTGACCACCATCATGGTCATCCCCTCCTGCGCCAGCTCCACCATAACGTCCAGCACCTCGTTGATCATCTCGGGATCGAGTGCAGAGGTGGGTTCATCAAACAGCATTGCCACCGGATCCATGCAGAGGGCGCGGGCGATGGCCACGCGCTGCTGCTGGCCGCCGGAGAGCTGGGCCGGAAACTTATCGGCATGGGCGGAAAGCCCGACGCGCTCCAGCAGCTTAAGGCCTTTTTCCCGCGCCGCCGCTTTGTTGCGCTTCAATACCTTTACCTGTGCCAGCGTCAGGTTTTCGATAATCGACAGATGGGGAAACAGCTCAAAGTGCTGAAATACCATCCCAACGTGGGAGCGCAGCTCGGCGAGGTTGGTTTTCTTATCGGTCACCTTGGTGCCGTTTACCAGGATTTCACCCTGCTGCACCGGCTCCAGGCCGTTAACGGTTTTAATCAGCGTTGACTTACCGGAGCCGGACGGCCCGCAAACCACTACCACTTCACCTTTTTTCACTTCCGTGGAGCAGTCGGTTAGCACCTGAAAGTGACCATACCATTTTGAAACGTTTTTCAGGGAAATCATTAAACTGTCCTTTTCTTCAGATAGCTGACCAACAGTGAAGCACTGAGACTAATTGCAAAATAGACGAAGCCGGCAAAGAGGATCATCTCTACCTGAGTACCATCACGCTCACCGATGGTGGACGCGGTACGGAAGAAGTCCGCCAGGCTGAGCACGTACACCAGCGAGGTGTCCTGGAACAGGACGATCCCCTGGGTGAGCAGCAGAGGCACCATCGCCCGGAAGGCCTGCGGCAGGATGATAAGCTTCATCGACTGCCAGTGGGTCATGCCCAGGGCCAGCGCCGCGCTAGACTGCCCGCGCGAGATACTCTGAATACCGGCACGGATAATCTCCGAGTAGTAGGCCGCTTCAAACATCGAGAAGGCCACCATCGCCGAGATCAGGCGAATATCGGTGGTGGGCGACAGGCCGAGCACGTTTTGCAGCAGCCCCGGCACGATCAGGTAGAACCACAGCAGCACCATCACCAGCGGGATAGAGCGGAACACGTTGACGTAGGCGGTGGCAAACCAGGCGAACGGCTTAAAGCTCGACAGGCGCAGCACCGCCAAAATGGTGCCCCAGACGATGCCGACCAGCACCGCAGTAATAGTAATTTTCAGGGTGATGACCAGTCCGTCCAGCAGGTAGGGCATCGCCGGGAGAATGGAACTCCAGTCAAATTCATACATCGTTATTTGCTCCCCATATTGCCCGGCAGGCGAACTTTACGTTCCACCAGATTCATTACCAGCATAATGAAGGCGTTAATCAGCACGTAGGCGAGGGTGATCGCGGTAAAAGATTCCCAGGCGTGGGCGGAGTAGTCCAGCAGCTTGCCCGCCTGCGCGGCCATATCCACCAGCCCGATGGTCGAGGCGATGGCGGAGTTTTTCACCAGGTTCATCATCTCGGAGGTCATCGGCGGCACAATGACGCGGTAGGCGTTGGGCAGCAGCACGTAGCGGTAAGTCTGCGGCAGCGTCAGCCCCATCGCCAGCCCGGCGTTCTTTTGCCCGCGCGGCAGCGACTGAATAGCGGCCCGCACCTGCTCACAGACGCGCGCCGCGGTGAACAGCCCGAGGCAGATCATCGACGAGAGGAAGAATTGAATATTGGGGTCAAGCTCCGCCTTAAACCACATGCCGAGATCTTCCGGCAGCAGCTCAGGTACCACCAGATACCAGGTGAAGAACTGCACGATCAGCGGAACGTTACGGAATAGCTCAACGTAGAGAGTACCGATCCCGGAGAGGAAACGGTTGGGCACGGTACGGAGAATACCGAACAGCGAGCCGACAAGAAATGCGATGATCCAGGCGGTAATCGACAGCGCGACCGTGACCTGAAAACCGCTCCACAGCCAGCCTAAATAGGTGGTGTTGCCGAACGGGGCCTGTTGCAGAAAAATACCCCAGTTCCAGTCTATTGACATACATGTACCTCAGAAAAAAAGGGTAGCAGCGCTACCCTCGAAGATTGGTGAGAAGCTTTACGCACCTTTTTATGCGTAAGCGTCGCGCCGGATGGGGGAACGACCCTCCAGCGTCTAGTCTGTCCGTGCTTCCCGTCAATCGAGAGGGCGATAGTCGCCCTGTGTTTCTAGTTAGTTAAGTGCTTTATCGTTCGGCGTTTTGAACAGGGTCTGCATCTCGCTAGAGAGCTCGAAGTTCATGTTCAGGTTTTTCGGCGGAATGGGGTTCTTAAACCACTTATCAAACCACTTCGCCGCTTCACCGGAGGTCTGCGCCTGGGCGATGGTGTCATCCATCAGCTTTTTGAACTGCTGATCGTCTTTACGCAGCATACAGCCGTAGGCTTCCTCAGACTGCGGTTTGCCAACGATCTCCCAGTTGTCCGGCTTCTTCGCCTTCGCGCGTTCGCCTGCCAGCAGGGCGTCATCCATCATAAAGGCTACTGCACGCCCGCTCTCCAGAGTACGGAAGGAGTCGCCGTGATCTTTCGCGCTGATGATGCGCATATCCATCTTCTGCTCGTCGTTCAGCTTGTGCAGCAGCACCTCAGAGGTAGTACCGGAGGTGACCACGACCGCTTTCCCCTTCAGATCCGGGAAGTCTTTAATGTCGCCACCTTTTTTCACCAGCAGGCGGGTGCCAACCACGAAAATGGTGTTAGAGAAGGCGGCCTGCTTCTGGCGCTCAAGGTTGTTGGTGGTAGAGCCACATTCAAAATCAAAGGTGCCGTTCTGCAGCAGAGGAATACGGTTCTGGGAGGTGATCGGGATCAGCTTGACCTGCAGATCGGGTTTGTTCAGCTGCTTTTTAACGGCTTCAACGATCGCGTTGGAGTAGTCCTGTGAGTAGCCTACGACTTTCTGCTGGTTGTCATAGTAAGAGAACGGGACGGAAGATTCACGGTGGCCGACCACGATCACACCGTTTTTGGCAATTTTATCGAGCGTGCTGCCGGCTGCCGGCGCGGCTGCATCTTCGGCGTGTGCCAGACCGGCGCTCATTCCCACTAACAGCATTGCCGCGGTCAGTTTACGTAATTGCATATCCAACTCCTTCATCATCAGCGCCAGGGACGCATTGATACCCAGTGTGTGTGTTTGTGTTGTTATATCCTGCAGCACAAGCATGCAGTGTTATGCGTGTTTGTTAACATTTAGTGTGGCTTGGTGTAAACATTTTGCTGCTTTATTGTTTAGTTTTGCGAAGCGCACCGCACCATTTCGAGGCAGAAAACGCCGATTGCACCTTTTTAGTGCTTCAGGTGTTCACCGCTGGTGCACCGTTATGGCGCATCGGCAAAGATCCGCAGCTGCCTGATATTATTAAGCAATTGCTGTGCCAGGTTGGGAAAGTGAGAGGGGGATTTGCCGGGTGGCGGCTGCGCCTTACCCGGCCTACAAAATCGGGCCGGGTAAGGGGAGGGACTGGCTATTTACGACGCTGGCGCAGGCTCATGATCACCGCGCCAAAGCCGAACAGCGCGGTAAGGATCCACAGCGGCCAGCTGCCGGTACGGGCGTACGGCGTCAGGCCGGTAGTGGGAGTGACTTTGGTGGTCAGCACCTGACGAGTGAACTGCGGCAGCATGGCCTGAATTTCACCCTGCGGGCCAATCACGGCAGTAATACCGTTATTGGTGCTGCGCAGCAGCGGACGGGCCAACTCCAGGGAGCGCATCCGCGCCATCTGGAAGTGCTGCCACGGACCGATGGACTTACCGAACCACGCATCGTTGGAGATGGTCAGCAGGAAGTCGGTGTTCGGCCGGAAGTTATCCCGCACCTGTTCGCCGAGGATGATCTCATAGCAGATGGCCGGAGTCAGCTCAAAGCCGTGGGCCGAGAGCTGCGGCTGCACATAGGGACCGCGGCTAAACGAAGACATCGGCAGATCGAAGAACGGGGCCAGCGGACGCAGAATAGACTCCAGCGGCACAAACTCGCCAAACGGCACCAGATGATTTTTGTTGTAGCGATTCGTAGAGTTGTAGCTATACGCGCTCTCTTTGCCCAGCGTAATAATGGTGTTGTAGGTGTCGTAGCGGTTCTGCTTGTTCAGACGCGCATCGACGATGCCGGTAATCAGCGTCGTGTCCTTCGCCCGCAGCAGATCGTCCATCATGCTTAAAAAGCGCTGCTGGTTGATCTCCAGATCGGGAATGGCCGACTCTGGCCAGATAATGAGCTGCGACTTGCCCATCTCCCGCTCGGTGGCGTTGAGATAGATGTTGAGCGTATTCACCAGCTGCCCCTCATCCCACTTCAGGGACTGCGGGATATTGCCTTGCACCAGCGAGACCTGGGTAGTGCGCTCCGTTAGCGGGGTAAACCACTGAATGTAGCGCAGCGGGAAGGGGAGGGCAAAGAGCACCACCGCTACCGCCAGGGTACGCCAGCTGCGGTGTACCGCCGCCAGCACCAGCAGGCCGCTGATCACCATCAGCAGGAAGTTGATTGCCTCGACGCCCATCACCGGCGCAAGGCCCTTCAGCGGGCCGTCAATCTGGCTGTAGCCAAACTGCAGCCACGGGAAGCCGGTCAGCACCCAGCCGCGCAGGAACTCGGTGATCTGCCACACTACCGGCGCGGCGATGGCCATGCGGATGGCGCTGGTACGCGGCCAGAGGCGGGAGAGGATGCCAGCGAACAGACCGGTATAGAGCGACAGGTAGGCCGCCAGCAGCACCACGAGGAAGACGTTGACCGGCCCCGGCATACCGCCAAACTGGGCGATGCTGACGTAGACCCAGTTAATGCCGGTGCCAAAGAGGCCGAATCCCCACGCGTAGCCAATTGCCGCCGCCTGCAGCGGGCGGCGGTTAAGCGTCAGCCCCTGTAGGCCGATAAGGGAGATAAGCGCGGCAGGCCAGATATCATAAGGAGAAAAAGCCAGCGTTCCGCTGGCTCCTAATAACAGCGCCAGCAGCAAACGCATGCGCTGACGCTCAAACAGTGAGGCAAATACCATTTACATTACTCGTCCAGGTGGATTACTCGTCCAGTTTAGGCTGCGCTGCGTCTTCTGGCATTTTTACGTGAACCTGAATAATACGACGGCTGTCGGCCATCGCGACCTTAAACTGGTAACCATCGATGTCGATGGATTCGCCCCGCGCCGGCAGATGGCCAAAGGCCTGCATCACCAGCCCACCGATAGTGTCCACCTCTTCATCGCTGAAGTGGGTACCAAACGACTCATTGAAATCTTCAATGGAGGCCAGGGCGCGTACCGTCCAGGTGTGACGGCTTAGCTGACGGAAGTCGATATCTTCCTCTTCGTCGTACTCATCTTCAATTTCGCCGACGATCAGCTCAAGAATATCTTCGATGGTCACGAGGCCCGAGACGCCGCCAAACTCATCAATAACGATTGCCATATGATAGCGCTGTGAGCGGAACTCTTTCAGCATCCGGTCGACCCGTTTGCTCTCTGGGACGACAACCGCCGGACGTAGCACTTTTTCCATGCTGAAGGCTTCGGCGTCGCTGCGCATAAAGGGCAGCAGATCCTTGGCCATCAAAATCCCTTCGATATGATCTTTATCTTCGCTGATCACCGGGAAGCGGGAGTGGGCAGACTCGATAATCACGTCGAGGCACTCATCCAGCGTCTGGTTACGTTTCAGGGTGATCATCTGCGAGCGAGGGATCATGATGTCGCGAACGCGCTGGTCGGCAATATCCATTACCCCTTCAAGCATGTCGCGCGTATCTTCGTCGATAAGCTCGTTCTGCCCGGAGTCACGGATCAGCGCCAGAAGTTCGTCACGGTTTTTCGGTTCGCCGTGAAAGAGCTGGCTCAGTAAGAGGGAGAAGAATCCCTTTTTGCTGCTGTTAAGTGGGTCGCTACTGTGTGAATTGTCGTCGCTCATGGCGTCGTATGGGTTCTCATGTTAATAAAAATATGTTGTCCGGCGCGCAAACTCAGCGCCAGACGGTTCAGGAGCAGCCAGGCTACTCCTTCTCGGCAATGTACGGATCCTCATAGCCCAGAGCAAGCATTATCTCTGTTTCCAGGCTCTCCATCTCTTCAGCCTCGTCATCTTCAATATGATCGTAGCCCAGCAGGTGCAGACTGCCATGTACCACCATATGCGCCCAGTGCGCCTCCAGCGGCTTCTCCTGCTCGCGGGCCTCCTGCTCAACCACCTGACGACAGATAATCAGGTCGCCGAGCAGCGGCAGTTCGATGCCCGGCGGGGCCTCAAACGGGAAGGAGAGCACGTTGGTGGGCTTATCCTTGCCGCGGTAGGTCAGGTTAAGCTCGTGGCTCTCCGCCTCATCCACGAGGCGGATCGTCACTTCGGACTCCTCCTGAAACTGCGGGATAACCGCGTTCAGCCAGCCCTGAAACTGTGCTTCGTCTGGCAGGCCGCTCGCGTCATCACACGCCAGCTGTAAATCGAGGATTACCGAACTCATTTCTGCTCATGCTCCTGATGCTGGGCTTCGCGCTTACGCTCGGCGGCCAGCTCGGCTTTACGTTTCTGCTCTGTCTCTTCCCACGCCTCATAGGCGGTCACGATGCGGGCAACCACCGGGTGGCGCACCACGTCTTCGCTGTGGAAGAAGTTAAAGCTAATTTCATCGACCTCTGCCAGGACTTCAATCGCGTGGCGCAGGCCGGATTTGGTGCTGCGCGGCAGGTCGACCTGGGTGATATCCCCGGTGATCACCGCTTTCGAGTTAAAGCCGATACGCGTCAGGAACATCTTCATCTGCTCGATGGTGGTGTTCTGGCTCTCATCCAGAATGATAAACGCGTCGTTCAACGTGCGGCCGCGCATGTAGGCCAGCGGCGCAACCTCAATCACGTTACGCTCCATCAGCTTCTCGACTTTCTCAAAGCCCAGCATCTCAAACAGCGCGTCGTACAGCGGACGCAGATACGGGTCAACCTTCTGGCTGAGATCCCCTGGGAGGAAGCCGAGCTTCTCACCGGCTTCTACCGCCGGACGGGTCAGCAGAATACGGCGAACGTCCTGACGCTCCAGGGCATCAACCGCGGCGGCGACGGCGAGGTAGGTTTTCCCTGTCCCTGCCGGCCCAATTCCGAAGGTGATGTCATGATCGAGAATATTGGCGATGTACTGCGCCTGGTTTGGCGTACGCGGTTTGATTACGCCGCGCTTGGTTTTGATATTGACCGCTTTGCCATACTCCGGCACGCTCTCGGCGCTCTGCTCAAGCACGCGGGCCTCTTTAATGGCCAGATGGATCTGTTCGGGTTCAATATCCTGGGTTTGGCCGCGCATCGGGGCGGTATCAACGTAGAGGCTGCGCAGGATATCTGCGGCGGCGTTAACGCTAATGGTGCGTCCGGTGAGTTTGAAGTGGTTATCGCGGCGGTTAATTTCGATGCCCAGTCGACGTTCAAGCTGTTTGATATTGTCGTCAAACGGGCCGCATAAACTCAGCAGACGGGCATTGTCAGCTGGTTCAAGGGTGATTTCACAGGTTTCAGTATTCAATCGATTCCTCTTTTACCTGACTGGCCGGATGGAGTAGTGATATGGGGGCGATGGGCGGAAAAAACAAGGCCTGCCGGAGGGGCAGGCCGGGGGGATCAGGGCTGGTAGAGACCGACGCCCAGTTCGTTCTCTTTACGGGTGCGGGCAATCACCGATTCCGGCGTTTCGGTTACACGCAGGCCCATCTCCGCTTCGGTGCGCACAACGTTACCGCGCAATGAATTAGTATAGACATCGGTGATCTCGACGTCCACGAACTTGCCGATCATCTCCGGCGTACCCTCAAAGTTAACCACGCGGTTGTTCTCGGTACGGCCCGACAGCTCCATAATGCTCTTGCGGGAGGTCCCCTCCACCAGGATACGCTGGGTGGTGCCGATCATTTTGCGGCTCCAGGCCATCGCCTGCTGGTTGATACGCTCCTGCAGAATGTAGAGACGCTGCTTCTTATCCTCTTCCGGAACGTCATCGATCATATCGGCGGCCGGCGTACCCGGACGGGCAGAGAAGATAAAGCTGTAGCTCACGTCAAAATTCACCTCGGCAATCAGCTTCATGGTCTGCTCGAAGTCCTGGGTGGTTTCACCCGGGAAGCCGACGATAAAGTCGGAGCTGATCTGGATATCCGGACGCGCCGCGCGCAGCTTACGGATAATCGCCTTGTACTCCAGCGCGGTATGGGTCCGGCCCATAAGGTTCAGGACGCGATCCGCGCCGCTCTGTACTGGCAGGTGCAGGAAGCTCACCAGCTCCGGCGTATCGCGGTAGACCTCGATGATATCGTCGGTAAACTCAATCGGGTGGCTGGTGGTAAAGCGGATGCGGTCAATACCGTCGATGGCAGCAACCAGACGCAGCAGCTCGGCGAAGGAGCCGGTGGTGCCGTCGTAGTTCTCGCCGCGCCAGGCGTTCACGTTCTGGCCCAGCAGGTTAACCTCACGCACGCCCTGCGCCGCCAGCTGGGCGATCTCAAACAGGATGTCGTCGCAGGGACGGCTCACCTCTTCACCACGGGTGTAGGGCACCACGCAGTAGGTACAGTATTTATTGCAGCCTTCCATGATAGAGACGAAGGCGGTCGGACCGTCGGCACGCGGCTCCGGCAGGCGGTCAAATTTTTCGATTTCCGGGAAGCTAATATCGACGATCGGGCTGCGGTTGCCGCGCACTGAGTTGATCATCTCCGGCAGGCGGTGCAGGGTCTGTGGACCAAACACGATGTCGACGCAGCGGGCGCGCTGGCGAATAAGATCGCCCTCCTGGGAGGCTACGCAGCCGCCGACGCCGATAATCAGATCCGGATTCTTCTCTTTTAAGAGCTTCCAGCGCCCAAGCAGATGGAACACCTTCTCCTGAGCCTTCTCGCGGATAGAGCAGGTATTAAGCAGCAGCAAATCTGCCTCTTCCGCCACGTCGGTCAGCTGATAGCCGTGGGTGGCATCCAGCAGATCGGCCATCTTCGATGAATCGTACTCGTTCATCTGACAGCCCCAGGTTTTAATATGGAGTTTTTTGGTCATCGACTTGCTCTAATAAACGCGAGGATTTCAGGCCGCGTATTGTAATGCTTTGGTCGGGCGCTGACCATAGTTCATCTCCCGACCCCACAAAATCGAAAATCCTGTAAACTTAAAAGAATTATAAATAAGGACGATTGACCATGATAAATCAACCAACTGAAGTCGCCGTCGTTGGCGGCGGTATGGTCGGCGGCGCGTTGGCCCTTGGCCTGGCGCAGCATGGTTTTGCGGTAACGGTGATCGAGCAGGCCGCACCCCCTGCGTTTGACGCCAGTATAGCGCCGGACGTGCGCATTTCTGCGATAAGCACCGCATCTGTGGCACTGCTGCGTGGGTTAGGCGTCTGGGACAGCGTGCTGGCGATGCGCTGCCACCCCTGGCGCAGGTTAGAGACCTGGGAGTGGGAGAACGCTCACGTAGTCTTTGACGCCAGCGATCTTAAGCTGCCTCATCTCGGCTATATGGTTGAGAATAACGTATTACAGCGCGCACTGTGGGATGCGCTGGAGGCTCATCCGCAGGTCACCTTGTGCGCCCCGGCGATGCTCAAAGCAATGCACACTCATGGTCATCAGCATGAGCTGGTGTTTGATAATGACGAGACGCTGCTGGCAAAGCTGGTGATTGGGGCTGACGGTGCCAACTCGCAGGTGCGACAGTGGGCGGGGATTGGCGTTCATGCCTGGCAGTATCAGCAGTCCTGTATGCTCATCACCGTTGAGTGCGAAAACGATCCGGGCGACAGCACCTGGCAGCAGTTTACTCCTCATGGTCCGCACGCCTTCCTGCCGCTGTTCGATCGCTGGGCCTCGCTGGTGTGGTATGACACCCCGGCGCGCATTCGTCAGCTTCGTACCCTGACGATGCCGCAGCTGCAAAAAGAGATTGAGAAGTTCTTCCCGGCGCGGCTCGGCAAGGTGACGCCGGTGGCGGCAGGTGCCTTCCCGCTGACCCGCCGCCATGCCCTACAGTATGTGAAACCTGGGCTGGCGCTGGTAGGCGATGCCGCCCATACGATCCATCCCCTGGCGGGGCAGGGGGTTAATCTGGGCTATCGCGACGCTGATGCCCTGCTGGAGGTGTTGATTACTGCCCGCGGCCAGGGCGAGGAGTGGGCCAGCCAGCGCGTGCTTAAGCGCTATCAGACGCGGCGGATGATGGACAACTACATTATGCAGAGCGGCATGGATCTCTTCTATGCTGGATTCAGCAACAACCTGGGGCCGCTGCGCGTGCTGCGCAACATGGGCCTGATGGCTGCCCAGCGGGCAGGGGTGCTGAAAACGCAGGCGCTGAAGTATGCGCTAGGCCTGTAACATTGATGCCGGGGCAGCCCGGCATGCGAATTTCACCGAAGGACAAAAACAAAAAAGCCCGCCGAAGCGAGCTTTTTTGTTTTATGTGGCTGGGGTACGAGGATTCGAACCTCGGAATGCTGGAATCAGAATCCAGTGCCTTACCGCTTGGCGATACCCCAACAGGGTGCGTTCGCGTGAGCAAACGTCTTTTTAAATTGGCTGGGGTACGAGGATTCGAACCTCGGAATGCTGGAATCAGAATCCAGTGCCT
>NZ_DAMBWA010000007.1:64245-74366 GCF_032052675.1 Pseudescherichia sp. | reverse complement strand
TACCGCTTGGCGATACCCCAACAATTTTTTACGTCATAAGCATCTTAACGATACTCATCAGAATATAGTGGCTACTACGGGAATCGAACCTGTGACCCCATCATTATGAGTGATGTGCTCTAACCAGCTGAGCTAAGTAGCCAAATTGTACTGCTAATTACTCAAGACAAACGTGATAACACGAGAGTCGAAAAAAGTGGCTGGGGTACCTGGATTCGAACCAGGGAATGCCGGTATCAAAAACCGGTGCCTTACCGCTTGGCGATACCCCATCCGTGCAACGCTTACTGGGAATGGTGCGGGAGGCGAGACTTGAACTCGCACACCTTGCGGCGCCAGAACCTAAATCTGGTGCGTCTACCAATTTCGCCACTCCCGCAAAAAAGATGGTGGCTACGACGGGATTCGAACCTGTGACCCCATCATTATGAGTGATGTGCTCTAACCAGCTGAGCTACGTAGCCATCTTTTTTCGCGTTACCTTATCGGCGTTGCGGGGCGCATTATGCGTATTGGGCCTTGCAGCGTCAACACCTTTTTCATCGAAAATTGCCGGAATGTGACTGTTTGGTTAGGTTGCGAACAGCCTGGCGTATTATTCGGCAATTATTGGTTATATCTTGATTTTAATTGAGAGATAACAAGACCAAAACCAACAAGAACGGGCCCCGCAGGACCCGTTATCATCATAACACTTTATCTGTTAATAGGCGGACTGGTGAACGCCTACCGCACGGCCTGATGGATCGTTCATGGTTTTGAACGCTTCATCCCACTCAATCGCTTTGGCAGAGGAGCAGGCAACAGACGGACCGCCCGGCACGCACTCGGCTGCGCTGGCAACCGGGAACAGCTCTTCAAACACTTCGCGGTACAGGTAGGCCTCTTTAGAGGTCGGCGTGTTGTACGGGAAGCGGTAGCTGGCGGTCTCCAGCTGCTGGTCGCTTACCTGCTGTGCCGCCACCTCTTTCAGGGTGTCGATCCAGCTGTAGCCTACGCCATCAGAGAACTGCTCTTTCTGACGCCATGCCACGCTTGCCGGCAGGTAGGACTCGAAGCACTCACGCAGCACATGTTTTTCCATTTTGCCGTTGCCGCACATCTTATCCTGCGGGTTGATGCGCATTGCCACGTCGAGGAAGTTTTTATCCAGGAAGGGCACGCGTGCCTCTACGCCCCAGGCCGACATCGCTTTGTTGGCGCGGGCGCAGTCAAACATATGCAGCGCCTGCAGCTTACGCACGGTCTCTTCATGCAGCTCTTTGGCGTCCGGCGCTTTGTGGAAGTAGAGATAGCCGCCAAACACCTCGTCTGAACCTTCGCCCGACAGCACCATCTTGATGCCCATCGCTTTGATCTTACGTGACATCAGGTACATCGGCGTTGAGGCGCGGATGGTGGTCACGTCATAGGTCTCAATGTGGTAGATCACGTCGCGGATGGCATCCAGACCTTCCTGAACGGTGAAGTGGATCTCGTGGTGCACGGTACCCAGATGCTCAGCAACCGCCTGGGCCGCTTTCAGATCCGGCGCGCCCTCCAGGCCCACGGCAAAGGAGTGCAGCTGCGGCCACCAGGCCTCTGACTGCTCCTGATCTTCCACGCGGCGTGCAGCAAATTTTTTGGTGATAGCCGAGATGATGGAGGAATCCAGGCCGCCGGAGAGCAGTACGCCATACGGCACGTCTGACATCAGGTGGCTTTTCACCGCATCTTCCAGTGCCTGACGCAGCTTGGCTTTGTCGGTCACGTTGTCTTTTACCGCGTCGTACTCAAACCAGTCGCGCTGGTAGTAGCTGCGGATCTCACCGTCCTGGCTCCACAGGTAGCTGCCCGCCGGGAACTCTTTAATGGTACGGCAGACCGGTACCAGGGCTTTCATTTCAGAGGCCACGTACATGTTGCCGTGCTCGTCATAGCCCATATACAGCGGGATGATACCGATATGGTCGCGGCCAATCAGGTAGGCATCTTTTTCGCTATCGTAGAGCACGAAGGCAAACATGCCCTGCAGCTCGTCGAGGAACGCCGGGCCTTTCTCCTGATACAGGGCCAGGATCACTTCACAGTCGGAGCCGGTCTGGAAATCGTAGCGATCGCCGTACTCGGCACGCAGAGCCTGATGGTTATAGATTTCACCGTTAACGGCCAGGGCATGGGTTTTTTGCGCGTTGTAGAGCGGCTGTGCGCCAGCGTTGACGTCAACGATAGAGAGACGTTCGTGGGCCAGAATCGCTTTATCGCTTGCGTATACGCCGGACCAGTCAGGACCGCGATGGCGCATCAGGCGGGAGAGCTCCAGCGCTTTCTTACGCAGCTCACCTGCATCCGTTTTAATATCCAGTACGCCAAAAATTGAACACATAACCTTCTCCGTTAACCCTGTGATGTTGCCTGGTGTTGTTAGTTTGCAGACGTTGCGTCATCGCGTTGTCTTATTGCTTGATTAAGAAAATGCCGCAAAGCGCAGCCAGGCGCAAGGGTTTTAGGGGGCCGAAATTAAAAAGTGCAATCGCCATTGTTGAATAGTGAAAAAAGCACAGGGTTTAGGATGGTTTATTGATGATTATTCATTTTTAAGGTGCTTTTTTTGAGGCTGGTTATCTTATGAATAGGTAAAAATGAAAAAACCACGTCAAGAGACGTGGTTCGCTCTGGTAGGCCCGTGCAAGCGGAGCGCCGCCGGGCGATGGGCAGAGTTACTCCTCCAGCAGATGCTGCAGCAGCGAGCCGTTGAGCATAGCGCGTTTCACCAGCGCAAAGGCCCCGATGGCCGAGCGGTGATCCAGCGTTGAGCGCACCACCGGCAGGTTTTTACGAAACGCCTTCAGCGCCTGGGTATTGATGCAGCCCTCAATGGCAGGCAGCAGCACTTTCTCCGCCTCCACAATCTCACCGGCGATAACAATCTTTTGCGGATTAAACAGATTAATGGCGATGGCAATAGTTTTGCCCAGATGACGGCCTACGTGCTCTATGACCTCGCAGGCCAGGGCGTCGCCTTTGTTAGCGGCTTTACAGATGGCTTTGATCGAACAGTCGTCCAGGGTGATGCGGCTCTGGTAGCCCTGTTCAAGCAGATGGCGCACCCGCTGTTCAATCGCGGCATTCGCCGCTACGGTCTCCAGACAGCCAAAGTTTCCGCAGTGGCAGCGCTCGCCCAGCGGCTCCACCTGAATATGGCCGATCTCGCCGACGTTGCCGTTACGGCCAATAAAGATCCGCCCGTTAGAGATGATACCCGCCCCGGTTCCGCGGTGAACGCGCACCAGAATAGAGTCCTCGCAGTCCTGGCTTGCACCAAAGTAGTGCTCGGCCAGCGCCAGGCTGCGGATATCGTGCCCAACAAAGCAGGTCACCTTAAAACGCTTTTCCAGCGCGCTGACCAGCCCCCAGTTCTCCACCTGAATATGCGGCATATAGCGGATCACGCCGCTCTCGGGATCCACCAGCCCCGGCAGGATCACCGAGATAGCAATCAGCTCGCGCGTTTTACGCTGGCAGGCCTCAATAAAGGTGGCGATGGTGTTCAACAGGGCGTGCTCTAACGTCTCCTGAGTACGCTCCGGCAGGGGGTAGTGCTCTTCTGCCAGCACCTTGCTGCTGAGATCGTAGAGCGTCAGGGTGGTATCGTAGCGGCCGAGGCGCACGCCAATGGCATTGAAATTACGCGTCTCGGTAATAATAGAGATGGCGCGGCGACCACCGGTCGAGGCCTGCTGATCGACCTCTTTAATCAAACCGCGCTCAATAAGCTGTCGCGTGATTTTTGTCACGCTGGCGGGGGCAAGCTGGCTCTGCTCGGCAATCTGGATCCGCGAGATAGGGCCAAGCTGGTCGATCAGGCGGTAAACAGCCGCGCTATTAAGTTGTTTTACGAGGTCAACGTTACCAATTTGAGCTTGTCCGCCTGATGTCATACTTTTACTTACTCAGTCATGACCTCGTTACCATTAACGATGGTCTTAATTACTTTAAAGTCGTGGGTAAACGCGGTCAGGTTCGCCACCATGCCCGGTGCGATGCTGCCTAACTGTTTATCAACGCCGATGGCGCGGGCCGGGTAGAGCGTTGCCATACGCAGCGCTTCGTCCAGCGCAACGCCGACATGCTCGACAAGATTAGCCACCCCTTCGATCATGGTTAATGCCGAACCGCTCAGGGTACCGTTCTCATCTACACAGAGCCCATTACGGTAGTATATTGTTTTACCAGCAAAAATGAATTCGTCAATGACTGCACCCGCTGCCGCAGTCGCGTCGGTGACCAGGCAGAGCTTATCGCCCTTCAGGCGCTTCGCCATCCGAACGTTAGTAAAATCAACGTGTAAGCCATCAACGATAATGCCGCAGTAGACGTCAGCATCGTCGAGTACCGCGCCGGTGAGACCCGGCTCGCGCCCGGTGATGTAGGGCATCGCGTTGAACAGATGGGTAGCAAAGGTGATACCCGCGCGGAAACCGGCTTTCGCCTCGACAAGCGTCGAATTAGAGTGACCGGCAGAGACCACAATCCCGGCTGCCGCCAGCTTGCGGATCACGGCAGGATCGACCATCTCCGGCGCCAGGGTCAGCTTGGTAATCACGTCGGCATTGGCGCAGAGGAAATCCACCAGATCGCTGTCCGGGCGGCGCACAAAGTCAGGATCGTGGGTGCCTTTTTTCACCACGTTGAGCCACGGCCCTTCGAGATGCAGGCCCAGCGCCTGGTGCGGATGCTTCGCCAGGTAGTCGCGCATCACCTGCACGCCCTGTTTCATCAGATCGTCGCTGGTGGTGATAAGCGTGGGTAAAAAGCTGGTGCAGCCTGACCGCTCGTTGGCGCGCTGCATTATCTCCAGCGTCTCTACGCTCACCGCCTCAGCGGTATCATTAAACTGCACGCCGCCGCAGCCGTTCAGCTGCAGGTCGATAAAACCGGGGGCCAGATATGCGCCGTTGAGCGAGCGCTGCTCAATGGTTGGCGGCAGGTCTGCCTGCGGGCAGAGTCGGTCGATCAGACCATCAACGATGATGAGCGCGTGGTCATCCAGAATTTCATGGCCGGTAAAGATACGGCACTGGGTTAAAGCATACATAACAACCCCCGGGTAAAAATGTTACAGACCTTTGATATTTTCCGCTTCTAATTCAGTGAAGTATTTGAGCGTCTTCACTTTTAGCTCCATTGTGGACGGCTCGTCGCACACCACGACCGCTTTCGGATGCAGCTGCAGGCAGCTAATCGTCCACATATGGTTAACGTTGCCTTCTACCGCCGCCTGCAATGCCTGCGCTTTCACATTGCCCAGCACCAGAATCATCACCTCTTCGGCATCCAGCAGGGTGCCTACGCCTACGGTCAGGGCGTATTTCGGCACCTGATCGACGTCACCGTCAAAAAAGCGGGAGTTCGCCACGCGGGTGTCATGGGTCAAGGTTTTAATACGGGTGCGGGAGGCCAGCGATGAAGCCGGTTCGTTAAACGCGATGTGCCCGTCGTTGCCTACGCCACCCATAAACAGGTGAATTTTGCCGTAGGCGCGAATTTTTTCTTCATAACGGCGACATTCTGCGTCAATATCCGGCGCATTACCATTGAGCAGGTTGATGTTTTCTGCGGGAATATCAACGTGATCGAAAAAGTTACGGTGCATAAAGCTGTGGTAGCTCTCCGGATGCTCTTTCGGCAGGCCGACATATTCGTCCATGTTAAAGGTGACAACGTTCTGAAAGCTAACCTGGCCCGCTTTGTGCATTTCTACCAGCGCTTTATAGGCCGTAAGCGGCGTGCCGCCGGTGGGCAGGCCCAAAACAAACGGACGATCCGCAGTCGGTTTGAACGCGTTGATGCGGTTAACGATATGGCGGGCAGCCCATTTACCAACCTGTTCGGCACTCGTCAGGGGGATCAGTCTCATTGTTTACCTCTACAAAGGGTGAAATTAACGTTGGCGAACTGCAGCCTGTACGCTTTTAAGCGTAACTCAGATTGCGCTATAAGAGGGGGCAGTCCGTCCTGATTTTTTGAATCATAAAATAAGTTTTCGTTCTTAGCCAGTAACCAGGAGTGTAAATAACGATATTTGGTGATTGTAATCACAAAAGATGCGCGTTTAATTTGCGAGGCGAATTAAATTTCCACACACTTGAACAGTCTGCGTAAAACGACCGCATTACAGGGTTGGTTTAACTATAAAAAATGGTTAGTGATGAGGCTCAGCGGAGTTTCATAGGGGGGTATAAAAATGAATATTCTTGGTTTCTTCCAGCGACTGGGACGGGCGTTACAGCTCCCTATCGCTGTGCTGCCCGTCGCGGCTCTGCTGCTGCGTTTCGGCCAGCCCGATCTGCTTAACGTTCCGTTTATCGCCCAGGCGGGCGGGGCAATTTTTGATAACCTTGCCCTGATCTTCGCTATCGGCGTGGCCTCGTCGTGGTCGAAAGATAGTGCAGGCGCGGCGGCGCTGGCGGGTGCGGTGGGTTACTTTGTGATGACCAAAGCGATGGTCACCATCAACCCGGCCATTAACATGGGCGTGCTCTCCGGTATTATTACCGGCCTGGTGGGCGGTGCGGTCTACAACCGCTGGTCCAACATCAAGCTGCCTGAGTTCCTGAGCTTCTTCGGCGGCAAGCGCTTTGTGCCGATTGCCACCGGCTTCTTCTGCCTGATCCTGGCGGCGATTTTTGGCTACGTCTGGCCGCCGGTACAGAACGCTATCCACGCGGGCGGGGAGTGGATTGTGTCGATGGGCGCGGTCGGCTCCGGCATCTTCGGCTTCGTTAACCGTCTGCTGATCCCGACTGGCCTGCATCAGGTGCTGAACACCATCGCCTGGTTCCAGATTGGCGAATTCACCAATGCCGCAGGCACCGTCTTCCACGGTGATATCAACCGCTTCTACGCGGGTGACGGCACCGCAGGCATGTTCATGTCTGGCTTCTTCCCAATCATGATGTTTGGTCTGCCTGGCGCGGCGCTGGCAATGTACTTTGCCGCTCCGAAAGCGCGTCGCCCGATGATTGGCGGCATGCTGCTCTCCGTGGCCATCACCGCGTTCCTGACCGGTGTTACCGAGCCGCTGGAGTTCCTGTTCATGTTCCTGGCGCCGCTGCTGTATCTCCTGCACGCCGTGCTGACCGGCATCAGCCTGTTTGTCGCCACCGCGCTGGGGATCCATGCGGGCTTCTCCTTCTCCGCAGGCGCAATCGACTATGCGCTGATGTATAACCTGCCAGCCGCCAGCCGTAACGTCTGGATGCTGGTGGTGATGGGTCTGATCTTCTTCGCCATCTACTTCGTGGTCTTCAGCTTCGTTATCCGCGCGTTTAACCTGAAAACGCCGGGCCGCGAAGAGACCGACGATGCGGTGGTGACCTCTGAAGCCAACAGCAATACCGATGAAGGTCTTGAGCAGCTGGCGACAAGCTACATCGCCGCCATTGGCGGTACTGACAACCTGAAAGCTATCGATGCCTGTATTACCCGTCTGCGTCTGACCGTAGCGGACTCCGCCCGCGTGAACGACGTGCAGTGTAAGCGTCTGGGCGCATCCGGCGTGGTGAAGCTGAACAAGCAGAGCATTCAGGTGATTGTGGGTGCAAAAGCAGAATCCGTAGGCGACGCCATGAAGCGTGTGGTCGCCCGTGGCCCGGTAGCCGCAGCCGCCAGCGTTCAGCCCGCTGCCAACGCCCCGGCCGCCGCGGTGAAACCTCAGGCCGTGCCGAATGCCGTGACCGTTGCCGCACTGGTATCACCGGTGACCGGCGAGGTTGTTCCGCTGGAGCAGGTGCCTGATGAAGCCTTTGCCAGTAAAGCGGTTGGCGATGGCGTGGCGGTGAAACCGACGGGTAAAACCGTGGTCTCGCCGGCTGCCGGTACCGTTGTGAAGATTTTCAACACTAACCACGCTTTCTGTCTGGAAACCGAAAAAGGTGCGGAGATCGTAGTCCATATGGGCATCGACACCGTTGCGCTGAACGGCCAGGGCTTTACCCGCCTGGTAGAAGAGGGCGCGGAGGTCGTCGCGGGCCAGCCGGTGCTGGAGATGGATCTCGACTATCTGAACGCCAATGCGCGCTCGATGATTAGCCCGGTCGTGTGCAGCAACATCGACGATTTCAGCGGTCTGGTCTTCCAGGCGCAGGGGCAGGTTGTTGCTGGCCAGACCCCGCTGTTTGAGGTGAAGGGTAAATAGCCGTAACTTGCGGTTAATCAGCGGCGGAGCCTCTCTCCGCCGCTTTTTTTTGCCCTACGCACGCCAATCCCTCGCCATTAACGCTTTTTGTTGAACTAAGGGTTGTCTCCGCGTCCCGCTTATAAGATCATACTCCGTTATACGTTGTTTACGCTTTGAGGAACCCGCGATGAGTGAGGCAGAAGCCCGCCCGACTAACTTTATTCGCCAGATTATTGATGAGGATCTGGCCAGTGGTAAGCACAGCACGGTTTGCACCCGTTTTCCGCCGGAGCCGAACGGCTACCTGCATATCGGCCATGCAAAATCTATCTGCCTGAACTTCGGTATCGCCCAGGACTATCAGGGGCAGTGCAACCTGCGCTTTGATGACACCAACCCGGTGAAAGAGGATATCGAATACGTTGATTCGATTAAAAATGACGTGCAGTGGCTGGGCTTCCACTGGTCGGGTGACGTGCGCTACTCCTCTGACTATTTCGACCAGCTGCATAGCTACGCCGTTGAGCTGATCAACAAAGGCCTGGCCTACGTTGACGAGCTGTCACCGGAGCAGATCCGCGAGTACCGTGGCACCCTGACCGCGCCGGGTAAAAACAGCCCGTTCCGCGATCGTAGCGTTGAAGAGAACCTGGCGCTGTTTGAGAAGATGCGTGCCGGTGGCTTCGAAGAGGGCACCGCCTGCCTGCGTGCCAAAATTGACATGGCGTCGCCGTTTATCGTCATGCGCGATCCGGTTCTGTACCGCATTAAGTTTGCCGAGCATCACCAGACCGGCAACAAGTGGTGCATCTACCCGATGTACGATTTCACCCACTGCATCAGCGATGCGCTGGAAGGCATTACCCATTCGCTCTGTACGCTGGAGTTCCAGGACAACCGTCGTCTCTACGACTGGGTGCTGGATAACATCACCATTCCGGTTCACCCGCGCCAATATGAGTTCTCGCGCCTGAACCTGGAATATGCGGTAATGTCCAAGCGTAAGCTGAACCTGCTGGTGACCGATAAAATCGTTGAGGGCTGGGACGATCCGCGTATGCCGACCATCTCTGGCCTGCGCCGCCGCGGCTATACCGCTGCCTCCATCCGCGAGTTCTGCAAACGCATCGGCGTGACCAAGCAGGACAACACCATCGAGATGGCGTCGCTGGAGTCCTGTATTCGTGAAGATCTCAACGAGAACGCGCCGCGTGCGATGGCCGTTATCGATCCGGTGAAGCTGGTGATTGAGAACTACCCGCAGGGTGAGAGCGAAGTGGTGACCATGCCGAACCATCCGAACAAGCCGGAGATGGGCAGCCGCGAGGTGCCGTTTAGCGCTGAGATCTGGATCGATCGCGCTGACTTCCGTGAAGAGGCGAACAAGCAGTATAAGCGTCTGGTGCTGGGTAAAGAGGTGCGTCTGCGCAACGCGTATGTGATCAAAGCCGAGCGCGTAGAGAAAGATGCGGAAGGTAACATCACCACCATCTTCTGCTCCTACGATGCCGAGACCCTGAGCAAGGATCCGGCGGATGGCCGCAAGGTGAAAGGGGTGATCCACTGGGTGAGCGCCGCGCATGCGCTGCCGGTTGAGATCCGTCTCTACGATCGCCTGTTCAGCGTGGCGAATCCGGGCGCGGCAGAGGATTTCCTCGCCACCATTAACCCGGAGTCGCTGGTGATCAAGCAGGGCTACGCCGAGCCGTCCCTTAACGCCGCCGAAGCCGGCAAGGCCTACCAGTTCGAGCGTGAAGGCTACTTCTGCCTCGACAGCCGCTACTCCACGGCACAGAAGCGGGTGTTTAACCGCACCGTTGGCCTGCGCGATACCTGGGCTAAAATCGGCGAGTAATTTGCTTTCGCCCGGAAAAGAAAAACGCCGCTCATGCGGCGTTTTTTATTGCCCGGTGGCGCTGCGCTTACCGGGCCTACCTATGGCACCGTGCCCACGGTAGGC